>JBGSVC010000652.1:0-15145 GCA_041753175.1 Planctomycetaceae bacterium | reverse complement strand
GAGGAAATAGGTGCGGATGGTGGCTGGATTTGTCCTCGGAGAATCCAGATATTGCGAAAGACGACGGGATTTTGATGATCCTGAAGGAGGATGGGCATGGGGTCAGGCGATTCGGGTTTGCCTTTGCCGGTGCTGGTGAGGATGTCGCGATTGGAATGGATGGGGATCCCGTTGTGCCAGGCAGTGATGCGTGCGTTTTCGATTTTTTCACCTGCGTTATTGAAGCGAGGGGCAGTGAACCAGATGTCGTAGGTTTGCCAGGTCAGCGGAGGGAGTGACATGTTGAGGTCGGCGGGTTGCTGGCGATAGAGTGCGCCACAACTATTAAAGACGGGATCGAGGCCGAAGGAATCGAGGATCTGGAGTTCGTAGCGTTGTTGGATATAGACGCCGCTGTTGCCTCGTTCCTGATCGGAGGAGGTTGGCTTGAAGGGGAGCTTGAATTCGAGGTGAAGACGGAAATCGTTGAAGGAATCGCGGGTGAGGGCACCGACTTTGAGGAGCTGTTGGTCGGAGATTTTGGCGTCTTCGAAGTGCTGTGTTGACTTGCCGTCGAAGAGAATCTGTGCCTGGACGGGTGGTTTGAGTCCCATGGTGGGACTGACGCGCGCGATGCGTTTGAGGCTGCCCCAATCGGTTTGGGAGGTGGGCATTGATTGATTGAGGGGTGAGAAGGTCGCGGACTGATTTTCGACAGTGATCAGGTAGGAGTCGGAGGCAAAGGTGAGTTGATGATTAAGAAGTTTGCCGTCGAGTCGGGTGGGGGATTGTTGGTTCCAGCCTTCGCCGGGGAGTCCGCCCAGATAAATGGCGGCTTGGAAATTGTCGTCGCCGAGATCGATGACCTGGAGTCCGAGTTTTTGTCGTGGGGACGACGTTGAGATTTTGGCGGAACCGAAGTATTCGCCCTGGAGCCAGAAATCTTCGGGAACGGAATCGTAGTCTGTATAGGTGGGCTTGGGTGGTTTTTTGGCGGGTGCTTTTTTGGGTTTGGCATCCTGGGCGGCGAGATTGGTCAGGAGCAAGGTGGAAGTGAGCAGAAGAGCCAGAGTGGTCTGAAATCGTTGCATGGGAACGTCTTTACGGGCGGGAGGGATGGCGAAAAGGAATCAATAACGATTGATTCAAGAATTTCAGGATAGCCAAGAAAACGGGGGTCGTCCAGCAAGAAATCTCAGCGGCGAGGATACCGTTTATAGAGTCAGACAGGTGGGTGTTAGAATTGACATAATCCTGCCTGGTGGGTGAGGTGGCTTAAAGGGAGGGGGAATTTCAAAAGTTACAATGGGGCGATGGGTGTTTGAAAATGGCCTAGGATGAGTTGTCGTGTTTGGCTAGAATTCGACCCTTCGCGGATTTTTGCCAGACATTTGGGCCTCCCCTCGAGACACGATTGAACCGGGCAGACTTCCTTATTCCACGAATTCCTGGCAGCACGGATGCTGTTTGAGAGTTGTTCAAGGATCGATCGCTTATGTATTGCCTGTTCAGAAGCGCACGTCGCTTACAAGCTGTGGTGGTTTTGGGATGTTGTTTGTCGTATCAAACGGCCTGGAGCCAGCAGGGGAACGCTCCCAATTTCCAGGGTGTCGGTACGGCAGAGATGCGACCTGGAATTGGTCAACAGGCTCAGGTGGCCCGTCCGCCGGTGGGACAGATGGCCCAGACCCAGGAATTTGACCCTGATGTCACAGCGGTACTGCAGAGGTGGGAGCAGTTTGGGAAAATCACCCAATCGATGGAAGGCAAGCATAATCGCAGTGTTACAAATTTTGTGTTTAATGTGATCAAGGTCAGCCATGGGGAGTTTTATTATCAGACTCCGGCTCAGGGGCGGATGGATATCATGCCGGAGCGGGTTGAGAAGAATGCTCCGCCGTTTGTCGCTCCGAACGGACAAAAGTTTGTCTTGCAATCCGAACAGCCCGAAAGCTGGATCTGCGACGGCGAGAATATCACACATGTGAATTTGGCCCAGAAGTCATATGAGCAGATTCAGATTCCGCCACAAGCTCAGGGACAAAACATTATCGACAGTCCCCTGCCCTTCCTGTTTGGGTTGACTGTGGAGAAAGCCAAACAGCGTTATCTGTTGAAAACCGGTTCGATGCATAATCCTGAAAAAGGGATGATTCATCTGATCGCCCATCCGTTGTTGCAAGGGGATGCAGCGGAATGGTCTGAAGCGGAAGTCTTGCTCGACTCGCGGGAATTTTTGCCGCTGGCGATCAAGCTGACGGCTCCGGGGAAAAATGGAGAGACGTTGTATAAGTTTACGGACGTCAAACGGAATAAAGCCAAGGGGGTCTTTGCGGCCTGGAATAATCCATTCAAGCCCGACTTAGCTGGTTATAAGAAAGTGGAATACAGCTCGATTCAAGATGGCACACAACAAGCGGTTGGTCCTGGTCCGACGCCTAAATAGCGGGTCGTCAAAGGGACGCGCTGGGCATGATCGAACTTGTGCCGGTTGTTGAAGGACTGAGTGAAGGGGATCGCGGATGTCGGGTGCGCCAACATCGGAAGAGCGACCTAAGATTCCGCTGCTGACAAGGTCACAGCAAGTGTTGCTGGCGGTGATTGTGGCGCTGATGTTATCGATGAGTGTCGGGCGCATGGTATGGTATGCCGTGTTCGGAGAGCCGCTTGTCGAGATTGTCCGATTGCCTGAGAAGCAGTTTGATTTGAAGATTGATATCAATCGTGCAGGCTGGGTGGAATGGATGCAGTTGCCGGAAATTGGAGAGAAGCTGGGCAAGGCGATTGTGTTGGATCGAGAAGAGCATGGTCGGTTTACTTCGATTGAGGATGTGCAGCGAGTCAATGGAATCGGAGCCCGGACGCTGGAGAAACTGCGTCCGTATCTGATGATGACCGAGGAGGATGAGTCGCGCGAGGATGCGATGCCGAGCATGTAGCCTTGCGGTTGTGGGTATTGTGGTTTCTACAAACGAGAGATCGACGCGAGTGGATTGTGTAGAAACGGATAGTCAAGAATGTCAGGTTGATGTAGCCTTAGTTGGTTATGGTCGGTAACAAACGGCCTGATTTTCAACTCCAGTGATCACTATGAAGGAAGAGACATTCATGTCGGGGCGAACGTCGTCAACTCGCATCCCAGTGCAGTCACCTGCTTCGGGGCAGTCGTCTTCGGGTGACGGAGGTGATGGACGTGAATTGCTGAAGGTCTCCGATGGAGATAAATCCTGGCGATTAGACCGACCTCATCCACAACTTCCGAGCGCGCATGTGGAGTCGTTGCAATTTGAAATTGAACTTCCGCGAACGGCTGCTGAAGATGATTTGATTTCAGGAGCCGGGAAGCTGTTTGCGCAGTTGGAAAGTCGACTGGACGATTTGAATCGGCGTGAGCTGGCGCTATCGAAACAATGGGCGGCGTTGGAACAGGAACGACGAAACTTTCGCTTGCATGCCAGCCAGCAGGAACAACTGCTGCAGTTGCAGTATGTCAAACGAGACTATGCTGGTCTTGATTTGATTGAAATGGAACAACGGGTTTCAAGGCCACCGGCGGAATTGGCTGTCGACCTGGAACGGCTTGAGCAGGCAAAAAGAGATTTTCAAACAGCACTCGATGAAGAACGTCAACAATTCAGACAGGAACTTCAGGACGAACGCGAAGCGCATGAAGAGCAACTTTCAGGTGAGCGAATCCAGTGGGATGAACACAAGCGTCGTCAGCAGGAACAGCTTGACCGGATGCGCTCGGAACTGATGAGTGAGCGTTCGCAATTTGAAGAGACGATCAAACAGGTTCAGGAAGAGTTGGATCAACGTCAGCGCGACGTGGAAGCCTCGTCGCCGGATCTGAGTGAATATGAAGGCCTGATTGCGGCGTTGACGAGTCGACTCAACGAACTGGAAGATTCGGCAAGTTTGATTGATCGTCTGACTTTGGAAGTCCATGAATCCCAGCAGGTGATCGACGATCTGCGACGGGAGTGTACCCGGTTGCAGAGAGAACTTGACGTTCAGACTGCTCAGGTGGATGAGTTATCAAAGAACAAGCAGGTCGACGAAATTGCGAATGAGAGCAAGGTTCACGAGAACGACTCGATGAACATGATGGAGAAGGATGCTCTTGTTGACGCAGTTGTCGCGAGTGAAAGTATCGATGCCGAACAGGCGAAGTTACTGGAACGACGGATTGCGTTTCAGCAACAACATCTGGACAAGCAGCGCGTGCAGTTGGAAACAGCCCATCAACGGTTTTTAGTGGAGTATCAACAGGCACGCACACAGTTGCAGCAAGACCGTGAGGTGTTGGATCTGCGGGGTCGTCAGTTGAGTGTGCGGCTGCAGCGACTGGAAGCCAAAGAGGAATTGCTGGATCGTCATTTGCTGAGTCTCAAAGTTGGTCTGGCGGAATGTCAACGACAGTCTCAGGCGATGGCGGAGCTGAATCTGGCGGATGAGCAAATGGAAATCGTGCGTCAGATGCAGATGATGACGCAGGCAGCCGGTGATCTGGAGGATCGTCGGAAGCGTTTGGAAGTAATGCGTGATGAGTTGACGAGCTTGCATGAGCAGACCACTCAAAGGCGTTTGGAACTTGATCATGTTCATGCCTTACTATTGGAACACTTTGGAGAAGAAAACGTAGACCAGCACGTTGCAGAAATCACGCGGAGGGCTGGTGATTTTCTGAAGTCGGAGCGTGGGCAGTATGTCGCTGAGCGCTTGCGTTGGGAAGAGAGTTGTGAGGCGTTAAAGACGCAGGAAGAACGATTGAGTGCCGCTCAGAAAGAGTTGTTTGTGCAGATGGAGGCGTTTGCGGCACGTCATCGGGAGTTTATCGAGCGTTGTGATGCCCAGCGAGAAGCAGCGGTTGATTCGCGGGCCGAGTTGTTGGCAGACAAGCTGGACGCCGAAGAGACGGTGAGAAAATTATTGCGTCAGATCAAGTTGCAAGATTAAACTGCCTGGTCGAACCTGTGGTGACGTTTTAGTCTTTGATCTCGTTTGTTTTTTGACCGCGCGTCGGATGATTGGTGCGGTTCGAAGACTCACCGGCACCCTACTGCGGAAATAGGAAGAAAAGGATTGACCACGGCGCCGGTGAGGGCACGGGCGGGGAGAAGAGGGTTAGGTATTAGGTATTAGGGTAGGCGTTGGGGGGGTGGGGGAGTGGATGGTTTGCCGGTGAGTGTTTCGATGAAGGTTTTGTTCCAGGCATCGAGGGAATATTCTTCGACGACGGTTCTGCGGGCGGCTGAGCCGAGTTTTTGTCTGAGTGCGGGTTCGGTGAGGAGTTTGGAAAAGGCGAGTGTCCAGGTGGGGGTGTCGTGGGCGTGAAAGCCGTTGATGGAATGTGTGACAATCGAGGCATTGACGCCGACGGGTGTGGTGATGGAGGCGACGCCGGAGGCCATGTATTGCAGGAGTTTGAAGCCACATTTGTAGCGGTTCCATTTGTCGTGGGGATCGAGGGGCATGACGCCGATGTCAAAGAGGGAGATTTCTTCGGCTTCGCGACCGGCTTTCCAAGGTCGCTGTTCGATTTTGACGTTATTGAAATCGATGTTGTTGAGAGGTGAAAAGTCTTCGGCGATGATCCTGAGAAGAAACGGATGCTGGCTGGCGAGTTGTGAGAGCGCGGGTGCGAGTTGGGCGAGGTTGGAGAGGTTGGAGGCGGTACCAATCCAGCCGATGATGGGGATCTGATTGTCGGGTCGGGGGATGGGTTGATGGGAGTGTGTGTCGATGCAGGTGGGGATGATGGTGACGTCGTTGTGTCGAGAACGGGCGTAGGTGGCGATATGATCGTTACCGGCGATGATGTGATCCATGAGGGGGAGGAGGTCAAAGAATTTTTCGGGGTAACGGAGAAAGACGCCGTCATCGAGATCGAGAATGATGCGGGGTGCCAGTTTGGCGAATTGTTTTTCGAAAAGTGATGAGGGGCTATCGAGGAGTTCGCGTTCGATGACGATGACGTTGTATTTTCGGGTGTAGGTTTTAATCAGATTCAGAGAGAAGACCAGATAACGAAGTGCGTGTGAGCCCCACCATCCCAGCCAGGGGATGCGGGCGTATTTGGGAGGGTAGGATGAGATGACGTGACATGTAATGCCTGCCACTTTGAGATGGGGCAGCCATTGAAGGATCCGAAATCGGCTGGAGGGGACCTGCGGGCCCGAGATGAGAAAGAGGATACGAATGGGAGAGGCCTTTCGTAGAGGGGGGATGTGTGATGTCTGAAGACCTGGCTTGTCGATTATCTGGCTGATGATTTGCGAGGCAGTTAAAGAAGTCGATAGTATTTTCAAAGCGGCTGTGACATTCTATGCTCAAGAGAGTTGCGAGGCGAGTGGGAATGGTAGAAGGAAAACTGCATGAACGTCGTGATGGTGTTGCCGCAGGCGTTGCCGATGTTGGAGGGGACGGGGCTCAACTATGGCGGGATGGAACTGCGTGGATGGACGTTGGCGCGTGGTCTGGCGGGACTGGACGGTGTTTTTGTGCGGGTGCTCGTGCGAGGGGATGAGTCAACAACGATTCGGCGTGATGGTGTTGAGATCCTGACGTTTGGGACTGAACTGGAATGCCTGCGTGATCGAATTCTGAACGTGGTTGATCGTCGAGAGGGGTTTCCGTGGGTACGCGTGAAGCGGTTTGAGCCTCGGGTGGTGGGGTGGTTGTGGCGGTGGCGAGCGTTGAAACGTCGCGCTGGGAGTGAACTGGAGAAACAGCCACATGCGGGGATGTTGCGGGCGGAGGCAGATCATTGGGTCGTGATGGGGATTTCTGCCTATGCAGCTCAGGGGATCGCGACGGCGAAAGCGTTAGGCAAGCCCGTCACGTTGATGCTGGGCTCGGATGGCGATCTGGACGAGCGATTTGCGGCGGGGAGTTCGTGGGTCTCACCTTATGGTGATCGAGGGGATGTTGGTCATTGGGTCATCATGGAGGCCGATCAGGTTGTCGTGCAGACGGAGCAGCAGCGTCGGCTGTTGATGTCTCGGTTTGGTCGGGCTGGGATCGTGTTGCCGAATCCGATCGATGTGGAATGGTGGAAGAAGCAGGGTTCTGGAGAGGAACGGTTGCCTGAGTCGTTAAGTTGTGAGGAGAAGTATGTGTTGTGGGTGGGACGCTGCGAGCGGTGGCATAAGAGACCGCAACTGGCGATCGAGTTGGCGCGACGTTTGCCTCAGGAGAGAATGTTGATGGTGTTGAATCCCAAGGATGACGCGCTTGAAAACGAGATTCGTGCGGACTTGCCTGAGAATGTTGTGTTGATTTCTGCGCTGGCTTACGAGCAGATGCCGGCGTTGTTTGGGAAGGCGAAGATGTTTGTGAGCACATCTGCGCTGGAAGGATTTCCGAATACATTTTTGCAGGCAGCGGTGATGGGAGTGCCGATTTTGTCGTTGGAGGTGGGGGAGGAGTTTTTAGAAGCTTCAGGAGCGGGGATGAGTTGTGGAGGGGATTTGTCGGAGATGGTTCGATTAGTGGAGAGTTATGGGGAATGGTGTCATGAATATCAGGCGGAGATGGCGAGGGATTATGTTATCGCAGAAAATGGAGTGTCACGAATTGTCGAAAAGTTTTCACACTTGCTGAGACAATTTCCTGTCAATTCCGTTGCTGAAGAAAATCCGCGTTAAACTTCTATCTGCATTGTTGAGGATTGTTGCAAATTCGTTTTGCGATTGATGACATAAATTCGTAGTAGAATAGTTCTGTACTATATTATTGTTTGGACCATCAGATGATATCAACCTATTTTCTACTCGCGGGGATGCCTTCGATATCGCTCAATACGAGTGTCTCGGAACGGTTACAGGCGATTTCATTTTTTTTGGTGCTGATGTTGCTGTCGACGCTGTTAGTCAAGTTCGCGTTAAATAGTTTTGCGACGGCATTTGGGTTTGCGAAGTTCAATTATCGTCAATCGCTGGGGGTTTCTCTGTTGTGGGGACTGGCCAGTGTTGTTGTGCTGGTGATGATCTCAGGAGCCCGAGAATTAATGACTCCCGGCGCCTGGGAACGAAAAGGACTGACACATCAGTTAGCCGACAGGGGTGAGAATGACGACAAGGAGCCAGCCCCGCCGGATTTGGAGGAATTGCGCAGACAGAAAATGATCGTCATCCAAGGACAGGTCTTGAAGTATGCCTTAGCGCACGAGGGAAGGTTTCCGCAGTCAATCCATGATCTGTCAGAAGGTGAGGCATTGTTTGAACTTCCGCCGCCGCTGGTAGGTGAATATGTGCTGATGTTGGGTCAAAGATATGGCGAGCGTCCGCAACCGGTGGTCATCGAGCCTTATATTGATCGTGAGCAATGGGTCATGATGAGTGATGGTGCGCTCCTTCGCATGAGTCCGGTCGCGCTTAGTCTGTTACAAGGGGATCAGCCGTGAGTGGATTGGAGTCAGATAGCGATCAGGTAAAAAGCTGGATTACCCGGAGACTCGTCAACGTGTTGATAGGGATTGGTATTTTCTCGGCATTGTTGCTCTTTCTGGGGGTCGTATTTCCTGTTGAAGTGTTGTTTCAACTTTCATTTGGATTTATTCCATTCGTTCTGTCGCGAAGTTCGCAGGCTACGGTGGATTCACTTTCGATTGTCTTGGGGATTGTGGCCTGGTTAGGGTTTGTCGGGATTATTTATGGGTTGATCAAGTCCAGAGTCAATGAGATCAAAGGGGCGGGTAAGCGGATAAAGATCTCTTTTATGTTGGGCCTCTTAATCATTGCGGGATTTGGAATCGGCTTCGCGGCGATTGGAACGATTCATCAAGTCGTGTGGATTTTGGGTGATAACGAACCTTGGCTTTCGAATTCGTTTGATCGATCGAGACGGCGAAGTGAGTCAAAGAACAACCTAAAGCAGATAGGCCTGGGATTGCACAATTTTCACGATGTTTATGGCCATTTACCTTCGGCTGCAGAAGCTCCTCCTGAACAGTTCGGTTATCCCCAAAGCTGGCAGACCTTAGTGCTTCCATACACAGAAAACGAGGCATTGTATGAACAAATTGATTTTTCTGTGCCATGGTCGAGCGAATCGAACCGAAAAGTCTTTGAAACTGTGATTCCGATTTTTCATCTCTCCTTGAAACGGTCGGCTGAGAAGTTGGCAACACATAGTGAAGACGGTTTTGCAGTATCAGATTATGCTGGGAATAATCAGATCTTTTCTTATGGCCGACATTTGACGATGAGCGAGATTCGAGATGGGCCTTCAAACGTCATTATGGTAGGCGAAGTAATCACGCGGCTCAAGCCGTGGGGGGATCCGACCAATACGCGAGATTTGACGCTGGGGATCAATAAATCGCCGGAGGGGTTTGGATCTCACTCGAAGGGCGGTAGTAATTTTGTAATGGGAGATGGACGGGTCGTATTTCTCTCTGAGAATACCGATCACTCGGTGCTGAGAGCGCTGTCAACTCCCTCGGGAGGAGAGAAAGTGGAAGATGATGCTTTCTGATGGTTGAGAACTGTGGGGCGAAGGGGAATGGCGATGGGTGGGGTTCGGAGACTTACCTACTCTCTGCGTCGTAGAAGAAGGGAGGACGAGGAGTGCCCTTCGATGTCGATGGATTAAACAGAGGCGTGTATGAGCGTTGCGGCTCGGGCGGAGGTTTGCCCTCCCGGAAGAAGGAGAGGAAGACGAAGAAGAGGAATTATTTAACACAGAGGCACGGAGGACACGGAGGGGGAGGGCTTAGGGGAATTAATAGCGTTAAATCAAAACAGAGTTCCTTCTGTGTCGATGGTTAAAATGTGGGCGTGTTTTAGCGTTGCGGTTCACACGGAGGTTCGCCCTCCCGGAAGAGTTGCGGCTCGGGCGGAGGTTTGCCGTCCCTCAAGAGATTTGAGGTGAAGGGGGGATGGCGATGGGTGGGGCTTGAGGAGTTATTGTCAGCCTACCTTTTTCAGAAGGTCAGACTTGGATCAGTTTGGGAAGATCGTGTTGGATGAAGTGTCGGATTTCATCGCGGACGCGACGATAATGGTTGAGTGCTTCTTCTTCGTTTGCGGCTTGTTTGGCGAGTTTGGGGGGATCATCGAAGCCGACATGCACGACCTTTGCTCGTGTGAGAAACGCAGGACAGTTTTCGTCGGCATGTCCACAGACGGTGATCACTAAGTCGAGTGGCACGCCGGAGAGCGTGCTGGCCAACTTGGATGACTGATCTGTTATATCGATGCCTGCTTCCTGCATGACACGTATGGCGTTGGGATTCATGCCGTGCGCTTCGATGCCTGCCGAGTAGGCTTGGATCGTCTCGGCGTGAAAATGTCTGGCCCATCCTTCGGCCATCTGGCTACGACAGGAGTTGCCGGTACACAGAAACAACACATGTTTTTTAGTCATTCGAATTACTTTCACAGGTGAGAACAGACTGATTGGAACCAGAGAGTTGTAATAGTTTTTCCAAGCCTTGAGGCGGTTGTGCCTGCCAGGGGATGAGGGCATAACGAGTTGCCAGTTGTGAACAGACTTCCTCGATATAGGGGAGCTCGCCGTGTTGACGATGACACAAGGTGGGATCGCTGACATGAAGCGGTGCGAGACTTTGGTTGATGACCCAGGCGAAGGGTTCGATGCGAGCACGTCTTAAATCGTCTTGCAACTTTCGGGCTTCGTGAACGGGGGTGGCTTCGGGCAGTGTGACGATGAGGACTTGTGTCCAAGCTGGATCTCGCAGGCGAGGCAGCAGGTTTTCGACAGCGTCGGGGATGGTGGTGGTCTGTCGGGTCGTTTCGCGGTGATAGGCCAGTGCCGCATCGAGCAATAAGATCGTGTGCCCCGTGGGGGCTGTATCCATGACAACAAAGCCCTCTTTGCCGGCTGAGATGGCTGTTTCGAAGGCACGAAAGACGGCGATCTCTTCGGTGCAGGGAGAACGGAGATCTTCTTCGAGCAATGCTCGTCCTTTTTCATCCAGACCGGCGCCTGCTGTCTGCATGACTTCGGCGGCATATTGCATGGTTTCCTGAACAGGGTCAATACGACTGACTGTCAGTCCGGGCATGGGCGTTGAGCCGAGTGTCTCGAGAAGATGGTCAGCGGGATCTGTGGTGGTCAGATGGACCGGAAAACCGCGCGCGACCAGTCCGATGGCGACTGCTGAGGCGACGGTTGTTTTCCCGACACCCCCCTTCCCCATCGCCAGGATCACGCCGTGACCTCTGGTTGACAATTCATCGATGAGTGAACTTAGCTGGGGGAAATCAGAGTTTTTGAGAAGGTGTGGTGAGGGGATTGGTTGTGGAGCGAGGCTGGGGTTATCGAGGTTTCGTAGTGCATCGATCCCTAAAAGAGGGTGTGATGTCAAAGGGATTTGTGTTTGCTCTAAGGACTTGAGAGCCTCTGGCATTGACGCCAGTGCGCTTTCGCCGCGGTGTTGCATGGCGACTGCGATTTCGTCCTGGAGAGAAACGGATTTCAAGACACCATTGATGACCAGATGCTGGTTGTTGACGCCGAGATGTTGCAACTCGGTTTTCGTGCGAGCGGCTTCATTGAGAGCAGATGTCTCGGGGCGAGAGACGAGCACGATGGTGGTCATCGCGGGATTCGAAAGTGCCTGCACGGTTTGCAGGTAGAGTTGTCTTTGAGCCTGCAAACCGGCTAATGGTCCCAGGCAGGAGCCACCGGTGGTGTTGTTCTCCATGAATCCTGACCAGGCGGAGGGCAATGTCAGCAGGCGCAGGGTGTGGCCGGTGGGGGCGGTATCAAAGATGACGTGATCGAACTCCGAAGTTGATGATTGATCACCGAGTAACTTTGAGAATTCATCGAAGGCGGCAATCTCAACAGTACATGCTCCAGAGAATTGTTCTTCGATACTGCGAATTGCTGTTTCCGGGAGGATGCCTCGATATGGGCCGACCATGCGTTCGCGGTAGTCTTTGGCGGCTGCTTCGGGATCAAGGTTGAGAGCCCACAAATTGTCAACCGATTTAATGGGCGTGGGATGCTGGCCAATTTGTGTGTTGAGAACTTCATCGAGGTTTGAAGCTGGATCGGTGGATACGAGCAAGACGCGACGTCCGCGGTCGGCCAGTTTGATGGAGGTGGCGCAGGCCATCGACGTTTTCCCGACACCCCCTTTGCCGGTAAAAAACAGATGTCTGGTTGGTTGTTCTAAGAATCTCATGGGGAGTTATCCAGATGTGGAATGAATGTGTTGTTTCAGAGGGAGTTTAACAGCACCCCGATGAGCCTTGACATGAGCTTTGGCCGATGATGAGCGGCAGAGTTGAGGGAGTGGCAAGTTTTGAATGTGTCCATTCGGCCAGGGTGTGTCGTGAGGGATAGTCTCCCTGACTGCGGACAGAGTCATCGATGAAGATGATTGGCAAACAGTCGACACCTTGCGTTTCGAGAAGGTGTTGAACGGTGGTGTGGGTGGCGAAGTGGGCGGGATCCTGAGCGAGATTCCATCTTTGGACATCGTGTCCTTGAGATTTCAGCCAGTCGAGATCAGCGGCGAATTGAGTGAGTTTGGGATCGACCTGGACGCCGCACAGACCTGTTGGACAACACATGGCTTTGTCGTAGATGGTTATTTTCGACATGGGGACGTTCACTTTGTGGTTAAGATGTTGATTGAAACGTCGATCGTCGATCAACGATGGTATTAGAAAAAAAAGGGGGGGGCTTACAACCCGGCGATGAGTTTTTTGAGTTGTTTAATTCCTTGGGGATGGATGCCGTAACACATTTTCTGACCTTCGAGTTCGCCCTGGATCAAGCCACATTCTTTGAGGATTTTGAGATGTTGTGAGACGGTGGACTGTGCCAGAGGGATGCGATCGACGATGTCGCCGCACATGCAGACTTCGCGTCCGATGAGCATGCGAATGATTTTCACACGGACAGGATGTGCGAGTCCCCAGGCAAGTTTTGCGAATTCTTCGGCGGTGGGATCATGTTGTAAGGTGATCGGTGTAGGATCACATTTTTTTGTGGCTGGTTGTTTGGGCATGCGGTTCTTTCATCGTCGAACGACGATAGACGATAATAGAAAGAGAGGGGGAATGCAAGAGAGGGAGGTTGAGTGTTGTCATCGTTGATTGAAAGACGATGATGGGTTTTGGGGGTTGGGAGGAGGGATTAGGCGTTAGGGCTTAGGGCTTAGGGGAGAGGGCGGGCGGTGGGGGTCAATCGCGGGTGTAGCGGTTTGTGGGAGGGGCGTAGCGGGTAGCGGTGGTGGGTTATTGGGGGGTGGAAGTGGGGATTGTTTGTGTTAAACGGGTTGGCGATGCGGATTGTTGGAGCAGGAGGAGATCATGCTGTCTGAGGAAGCGGGGACGACGTTCGACAATTGTGACCTCGTCAGTGAGGGTTGTCGGGAAGGTGGCGAAGTCGTCTGAGCGGACCAAGGCCATGTGATGCTCATCCTCGGCTAAAAACCGACTGAGGTGATCGAGATCGCGCAGGCGAGTGACTGCTTTTTCGCCGTAGAACACGAGGTTGGGGGCGAAGTATTGGAAGGTGCCGAGTTGACGGTCTTCCCCGGCGAGTTGTTGACTGAGTCTGCCGAAGTAGGGTCCATCCTGTTGCAACGAGATGGGGATGGAGGCCAGATGATGTGTGGAGAGAATGAAGAGGACGGAGGCGAGTGTGATGAGTGGAAGGCGGGTGGCGGCGACGTCCGTGAGGTAGTCTGGCTGTTTGAGTTGCCACCATAACAAAGTGCCTGCGAGGAGAGGGACCACGCCGACGAGTCCCAGCCAGATGGCTCCGTTGAGGACGTAGACGGAGGCGATGGGCAAACCGATGGTTAAGGCGATGCCGACGATGATCCAACTGGCGGCGGCGACTTTGATCCACCCGGCATTGACGAGGAGGAGATCCTTTTGCCAGCGGACCAGCAAGGCGGAGGTGAGGAGAGCCAGAGCGGGGTAGCACGGGAGGACGTAGTTGGGAAGTTTCGTTTGAGCGATGGAGAAAAAGACGACGTAAACACTCACCCAGGAAAGCAGAAAGATCCAACAAGCCGGGAGTTTTCGTGCCTGTTGATTGAGGACGAAGATTGCTTCGGCGAGCGCCAGGGGGAGAAATGCAGACCAGGGAAAAAAGCCCATCATAATGACGGGGATATAGTAGACGATCGGTCCACTGTGGCGTTCCATGGGTTCGAGGAAGCGACCGAGATTATGACCGCCTAAAAAGCCTTTGAGCCATTCACCCTGAGTTGCGAAACCGACTGCGGTGTACCAGGGGAGTGCAATCAGCAGTAAAGCCAGCAAGAGCCAGGGGAGGCGCATGTGGAGGCAGGCGGTGAGGAATCGTCGGGGATGAAACAGGCTGATGAGCGCCCAGGCTGCGTGAAGAAACGTGCCTTTCCAACCGGCTGGGCAGATGGTAACTGGAGTTTGTGAGAGATACCCCAGCCATAACAAAGTCAGGCCGATGATCGAACAGGGGAGAAGGAATCCGACGGGACCTTTGGAAAGGACGCCGCAGGCCATGACGGCGTAGAGGACAAAATATTGCCAATGGTGTTGTGGCAAGAATCCGGCTGGCCAGAGTCGAGAGCCAGACTCTGCCGATGATGTTTGTGAGGAGGGGAGAGACCAGTAGGCATATAAATAAAGAGACAATGTGATAAAGAAAATCAGGGTGGCATCGGGTGTGGAGGCACGGGCGACGGTGACGTACATCAAAGAACTGCCGAGGATGACGGCGGCCAGCATCCCGGTGAGACGATCAAACAGATGCCTGCCCAGACCATAGAGGGAGAGGATCGTGCCGGTGGCCATGAGTGCTGAGGGGAGTCGGGCGGAAAACTCTGTGACGCCGAAGAGATTGAAGCTGATGAGCATGAGCCAATAGATCATGATCGGCTTGTCGGTGCGCAGTTCGTCGTTGAAGGTGGGGACGATCCAGTCGCCTCGGACAAACATTTCGCGTCCGCATTCGGCGTTTTTGGGTTCGTCTTCGTCGAAGAGTCTGGCCTGGCCGAGGTTGAGGAACAGAACGAGTCCGCAGAAGAAGATGAGCCACGTTGAATCCAGGCGTGACGAAAACAGTCGTGAGAGCATCGGAATCCGTTCCTTGCGCGAGAAAGTAGTCCCCGTTGAGAGAGGGCGCGGTGAAAGTGTTTTATGTTAGGGTGAGAGTCGACTTTTGAGAAGAGAGATCTCAGGAGGAATGT
>JBGSVC010000651.1:0-3686 GCA_041753175.1 Planctomycetaceae bacterium | reverse complement strand
AAAACAGGCATGACGTTAAGAACGGAAATGTTAAAGCACAGCAACCGCGCCAAGGTTTGACTATTCCCTCAGACTGCTAAGATTGCTATACCGCAACGACGTTCCCTTCAAAACATCTTGGCAGTCAGGCGCGACAGATCTCATGGTACACCTCAATAAAATCTACACCCGCTTCGGCGATGCTGGTTTAACACAACTCGGCGACGGATCGTCTGTCTTCAAAACCACGCATCGCGTTTCTGCCATGGGAGATGTCGATGAACTCAATTGTCAGATCGGCGTTGCCCTGACTATCCCCGCGACATCCGAATACGACAGCAAACTCACATTCATCCAGAATCAACTATTCGATCTGGGTGCAGATCTGTGTGTCCCTGAATCCCCCTCAAACAGCAATCCCGAAGACAAACTCCGCATTCTCGACACCGACGTCACCCGGCTGGAAAACTGGATTGACGAACTCAACACGCACCTCGAACCTCTGCGCAGCTTCATCCTCCCCGGCGGCTCGGCTCGTGCCGCTCACCTCCATCTGGCTCGCGGCATCTGTCGACGTGCAGAACGTAGTTGCTGGCTCCTTCAACAGGAAGAGGAGATCAACTCTCAGATCATGATCTATCTCAACCGACTCTCTGATTTCCTGTTCGTACTCGCCCGACTCACCAATCAACTCCAATCCGTTCCCGATGTCCTCTGGCAGCCAGCCAGCAAACGCAGCTAACACTACCGTCACCATTCTCAACCATCCTATTTTGCGAACATCACCATCCACGATTCACGATCCGCGTTCGATGCGGCGTGACTCGAATTCGCGTGACCGTATGATGTGATCCAAAATCTCCATATCCAACCATCGGCAACAAAACCGGGGCAGGCACAATCACCGGTACAGGCGCAACCGGCTCCACAACACCCACCACTGGAACCAAGATCGATGACATCACTGTGGTCGTCAGCGTCGACGAATGAAACGTGGAGACCGCCGGCTCATAGCCGCCCCACCCACCCACACCCACCGGCCCCCGAGCCCCAAAAACTGCTGGGCTCCCCGAGGGATAAACATAAGGTGAGTAAATAAAATCGCCAGCCTGAACCTGGCTTGTCGCTCCACACAACCCGACTGTTGCAATCAATGACCAGACGTAAGAACGCATGAGTGCTCCTTTGATATCGCTAAGGAAAAGCCTCCTGCAGATCGATCGGCAACAAACTCCCCTTCATTGCCACCTCGAATGTATCACCCTCATCAACCTCCTGCCAGTCTGAAGTAGCACTCCAGACGATCACCCATCGCCTTTCCAAAGTTAAGGGCGAGGCACCGCCCGAGCCACAACGCTAGAATTCACCCCGTTTCGCCCGCCATATGGAAAGAAATCTGTTTGGCCTTAACGCCTCCTGCAAACGCCTGGACCCGCTTCCTGTCGACCCACATCTTGACCCACTTCGAAGCCTTATAATCCTCACATTCACAAGAACCGTCAAACTCCGTTTCACAAAGCAAATCCCTTTTTATTTCCAGAGATCACCCAAGCGTTCGGTCGCGAACTTGGCCTAGAGTTAGGCATGGGCAGTGGATGCTCATCGTTTCCGAGTGGCTATCAATAGGAAGTTCACTGAGGGCGGAAGCGAGAAGTCTTTTGATGACACTTAATATAAGGACCATCACCGATGCTGGTTCTCAGCCGCAAGCAGGATGAAAAAATCATTATTGGCGATTCCATCACACTGATGGTCGTCGCCATACAAGGGGACAAAGTTCGACTCGGTATCGAAGCACCAAAAAATGTTTCGATCCACCGCGAAGAAGTCTATCGTATCATTCAGCAGGAAAAGCATGATGATTCCGATACGCTTCACTGAAACCAGACCTGATCTTCCATTGTCAATCTGATCCGGGAATCCGGGCAGCAGTCGTGTGCTGCCCAAAGTCTTCCGATCCTCAGTTGATGAGTCACTCGACAACGCCGCGTTTCATCACACGGTTCTGGGTTAAGGGTTAGGAGTACAGAATAGAGGGTTCAGGGCTCCGGGCGCTTCGCGCCCTTTTTTATGCCCCCAACTTCGTCTCATTCAGCAGGGGTTGAGTTCATCATCTCCTGCACCACCTCTTTGTTCTGAAGCGCTTCTCGAAAACTCGGGTCGATCGCGAGTATTTCATCGTAGATCTGGATCGCTTCTTTCAATCGTCCCAGTCGAGCCAACGCATTCGCCAGACTGTTCCGCGCTTTCAAATTCTCCGTATCCGCCTGGATCGCTCGCTGAAAATGTGCAATCGCTTCCATCGGTTGACTGGAACTGATCAATAACCCCAGATTGTTGTGAGCTTCGCTCAGATCGGGTTGAGCCTCGATCGCTCTCTGATACGCAGCACCAGCCTCTTCCTTCTTTCCCATCGCTTTGGCAATATTGCCTGCTTCCAGCCACAAATCACCCGACCCTGGTCGACTCGTCAACGCCTCTTTGACAAGCCCCTCGGCGACGTCAAGACGTCCCGACGACCTCAACGCAAATGCATAAAAGCAGATCGCCGCTTCATCATCCGGCTTTCTCTCAACATGTTTCGCCATCCACTCACAGACAATCTCCGGTTTTCCAAACGTCACCAGAATCCGCGCCAACAACATCCGGTTATCAAAACTCAACCGCTCATCATTCCAGAGTTGCTCGATCAACGCCACCGCTGGCTCACTCATCGAGGCCTTCTCAAACAACTGGCACAATTCCACCTGCTCACTGATCAGCAATCGACCACTCCCAGACATCTCCATCAAAATTTCAATCGCGCTTTGGACACGATCATACTGCAACGTTTTTAACCCGAACTCTGCCTCCAGAATCAGATGACTGGGATCTTCAGGAGCTTCTGATTTCCATGTCCTCAGCAAACGATCAATCCGTTCCCAATCCTGACTTTTGATCAACGCATGCACTAAAATCTGTTTCACTTCCGGCTTGTCAGGATTGGCATCAACTCCGTTATTGGCATGGCGTATGGCATCGACAAGATTCCCTTGTAGAAACGCGACATACGAAAGTGCAAGTTCTGCAGTGTAAGAGCCAGAGTAATTCTCTTCTAACACCTCCAGGTAAGGCTGCGCACGTTCAAAGTCTTTATCCTTGACATGCAAGCGTGCCATCGCGGCATTGGCATCACACGATTGGGGATCAAACCGATAATACTCCATAATCTTCTCGCGATACTCTTTCATCTCGCCTTCATTGAGAGCAATAATTCCCAGATCGTAGTAAGGGCGAGGATTCGTCGGAAACACCTCGCTGGTATAGGTCCAATAACTCAAGGGATTACGATAAACATCAAGATGCCCATAAGTCTGAAATATCAGCGCTAAAACCATCACCACCACACACGACACCATCAGCTTTCTGACAACACTCAGCGACGTCGATACTTTCTGTGTCAGAAATTCTACTACTTTCACAATCAGAAGCACCGCCACCATCGATGGCAAATATAGCCGTCGATTGGCACCGACTTCTGTCACATTCGGAATGAACGTGCTCGTCGGAGCCAAAATGAGCACGACCCACGCACACCAAAATCCCCACACACTTTTCTTCCAAACCAGCACACAGGTGAGGATCAACAATCCCACCATCATCAACATCCCGATCACTTCCAGCGTCGGCGGATAGGTTTTCAGATACGCTCCATAATCCGCCATCAC
>JBGSVC010000650.1:0-4512 GCA_041753175.1 Planctomycetaceae bacterium | reverse complement strand
CTGCGCGAACGCGGCAAACCCTATCGGAAAATCATGGTCGCTGTGATCCGCAAACTGCTGATTATCATGAACACCATGCTGAAAACTAAAACACATTATCAAAACTCCCTCGCCACACTTGACTAGAAACACAGCCGCTCTTTGGCAATTGGCGAAACTGAAATCAGGTCATGGGTCTGGAGATAGTCGATGGCTTCATTGGCCAATTTGCGAATCAGTGCCGGCTGCTCCCCCGGCGCGACATGCATTCCTTTGACATGTGCGATCGCCTTTTTCCAGTCATCGCCGAATCCCATCTCCCGGGATGCCCGTATGAGTTCCGATCGACACCAGGCATATTCGCGTTCGCCAATTTCGATGAGTTCTTCGGGTGAATAGGGAATCATTTCATGGTCAATATCTACCTGCAACGCTTCCCGTCCAATCCCTGCTGCGACGAGATAATCGAGGGGAGAAAATTCTCGACGTTGCTCCTCCTGGCGACGTTCATTGTTGACTTGTGATTTTTTCACTTCGTAAGTCAACTCGTTTTTTAAGAGCACATAGTCGACCTGATCCTCTCGACGCAGCGATTCAAATTCAATTCCGTTAAGCGTTTCAAGCGTCCGCTTGCACAGTTCAAGGCCCGTTTTTGCTTCACTTTTCTCACGCTCACGACGACGATTGATACGACTCGACTCCGCTTCATAGGCTTCAATCACGCCCGGCAACGTTCCGCCCGCCTTCGCGAAGAGGTGCTCAAAATCCGGTAGTTCATCCGCATCTGGCACCTGGGGCAATTGGCGTGGCCATTCCAGCCAGTCGACGGGCATCGCAGGTGCTGGCGGTATTGTGGCAAGCTCCGACCTACTTCGTGACCGCCGATTTTCATCAGTCGGCGCTGTCTGGATGGTCGTCCTATTAGCCAGTGCTTGATTCAACGATGTCAGTCGCGCAACCACATCCTCATAAGGACGCTTCACCCACCAGACAAACAGCGGATCATACCCGTCATAAAAGCGATACCAATCCTTAAGGACTTCCGTCAGGCGTCCAATCCCTGCACGCATCCGCTTGATTTTCTCCACATCTAACGCCAATGACTCATCGGCCTGTAGGGCGTCCTCCACGTTTCGAATGGACTCCGCCAGTCGCGTGACCCGAGCAGCGACATCAGCCACGATCACCGCGTCTACTCGCTGTCGGGCTTCAAATAACGACACGATTTCCTGTGCAAAGCTCAATTCCCCATGCAGCTTTTGTACGGCCACTAGTCCTGCATCCAGATCTGCAACATCCTTCAATAGTTGTTGACGAAAGTCCTCAAATGTATTGGCCTCAGTCGACGTGAGCTGTTCGACGTTGAACTCATCAATCCCCTTCATCCAGCTTTTGACATATTTGAGCAACCGTTGATGTCGCCCGATGGAATCCTCGACGGCATAAAATCGAGATAAACTGCCCCAATCAGCACGGTAGAAATTCCAGAGGACCATGACGCGATCTTCAGGTGTCAGTTTCGTCGAATCTGGCTGTTGAGCCTCGATCTGTTGCTCGTTAGCAGTGCAACTTCCGACGCCGCAAAGATTCGTCATGATCAATGACATGCCTGCAATGCAAATCAGCCAGCCAGTGAAACGTGCCCGTTCTCGTGAATACATATTATGTCCTAGAATGTTGTTTCTATGAAGCGCGCACAAATCAGCTTACACAATTATACTCTCGAATAATACGACAATTATCCTGAGATATGATATTTCACATCATGTTAATACTGTGTTTGCGATCTCGCTCTGCAACGTCATCCGTTTCAGATGTTTGACGTTTGCGCAGTTATCAAGTTGTCCAGTCTTAACGTCATTTTGTCCGCACGTGACCGTTTCAGGTATGATCAACCTTAATGGTCCCCCTTGTTCGGTTGTCAATCTCTTTCCCTGTCGCTCGAAGATGATGACTCCGTCTTTGAGCACGGATTTGAGCGGCAACCAGACCTCGAAGCCAACTTCCTCCGAACACATCGTGACGGTCTGGTATTCTGCCGGGTTAATTCCCACTTCTCGCAATAACGCTTCCAACCAGACTCCCTTACCTTCTCGACGGGAATCCAGTCGATTGACGTCTTCAACAATCAGAGATCCTTCGAAACTGGCAAATTGATCAAGTGTGACCAAAGTAGGTTCTTCAGAGCGATCACAATAAATTTCCAACATTTAATTCCTCTAAAATTCGACAATTTGCCAACTTTTATTCAAGTTCTTGAAAAAACACAGGTCCATTCGCCGTCCTGTGCTCTGATCTGTCTTGACCTCCACGGAGATTTTCACGTATTTTTCGCATCCATAACAAGTGAGTTGCGAAAATATCGAGACAATTTCCCTCGAACACAGAATGTCTGTGTCTTCGGTCGACCCGATTTCCGATCGCAGGATGCGATCTTTAGGTACCACAATGAGTGTGAGCTTGCCCACGAAATCATTGTCGAAACAGACTTGGTCGAAACAGACCTGGTCAAAACAAGTGTGCGCCCTCACTGCGTCGCAGATACGCCGACTTTTTTTGATGATGCTCGCCGGTTGGATCACGCTCAATGGTTTTGGCTGTGCCAACAAGGGGCTTTATCGCGCTTCCAAATTGCCACGAGAATTTCATGCACCTCTTTTGTCCAACGCACAAACGGTGGATCTGTCTCGTTTTGGGAATGCCGTTCAATCAGCAGACATTATCGGCAAGGGAGATGTCATCGAAGTGGCGATCACTGCTGGATTGGGGAAAGACGACATCTTTACCTTCCCGGCTCGTGTCAGCGACAGCGGCGACGTGAACCTGCCACACATTGGAGAAATTCACGTCCTTGGTTTGGAACTGGAAAGTGCAGAAACGGCCATCGCCGCTGCCAGCATTGAAACCGGCGTCTACCGAAATCCACACGTCACCGTCACTATGAAACGTCGACACGCCAATCATGTCACTGTTGTTGGAGCTGTCAAAAATCCCGGTATCTATGAACTCCCCTCCGGCAGTAGCGATCTTCTTGCAGCGCTGGTTTCTGCTGGTGGGCTTTCCGATCAAGCTGGAACAGAAGTCGAAATTCGAAATCCTGCTGGAGGATCCTCGATTGAAGAACCCGATAGAATTGCCAACGAAAATGGCGAATTCCCTCAGGATCTCCAACTGACAGGTCTCAACGAAACAATTGCAGAGCCGGGAAGTTTTCCTGAAGGTGTCAAATCCGCCGCCGCCCGACGTGGTTCGTCGACCGTGAAAATTGATTTGGCCAGTTTTGGCAGCGACCAACCTGATCAACTCAAAATACGAGACGGCGCGGTTGTCATGGTGGAAAAACGCAGCTTTAAGCCGATCCACATCCTCGGCCTGGTTACCAAACCCGGCAAATACGACTATCCCCTGGCAGACGACCTCCGCTTGCTCGACGCCGTCTCGCTGGCTCAAGGGATTTCCAATCCTCTGGCCGACAAAATCTACATCATCCGACATCCTGAAGGTTCCAATAAACCGATTCTCATACAAGCCAGCTTGAACAAGGCCAAGCAGAACGCCGACGAAAACCTCCGTCTGGGCCCCGGCGATGTCGTCAGTATCGAGAAGACTCCTCAAACGGTCATTATGGATGCTGTTCGACTTATCGGGTTTAACGTAGGCGGTGCCATCTTCTAAACACGATTGCACCACTGAGTCTGCCTCCCGTCCCACTGAATTGACGCTATGCACCATGAAACACCAGCTCATGTCGCCGACCACCATCCCCTTGCGGGTCTGGCCAATTTCGTGCGCTCACTGCAACAGCGCAAGTGGATCATTATGCTCTGCGTGATGATCTCGGGCATGATCGGTGCAACATATTATTCGACCGCCACACGCATCTACCAATCCAGCGGCGAAATCCTCGTCCTCAAGCTGGGCGGCAGCGTGATGGACAGCAAAGATGAATCTCAGTCTCGACTCTACGATCATATCCCCACCTATCAAAACGTCCTTCGCAGCGACGTGGTCCTTTCTCATGCGCTCGATTTATTGCCAGAAGAACACCGTATTGACTTTCAGGACGCCCCTCCCGAACAGCAGGTCGATGTCCTCCGTGCCCATCTTGTCGTTACCTCCCCTCGACAATCAAATATTATTCAACTCAGCTATACCTCTCAAAATCCTGAAACTGCTGCCGTTGTTGTGCAGACCATTCTCGATTCCTATCTCGAATTCATGCACACCACACACCAGGGCAGCTCTCAAGAACTCCTCGGTGTATTGTCCAAGGAAAAAATGGACCTGGAAACTCAGTTGAGAGAGAAAGAATCCTACCTGCTCCAACTTCGCAGTCAGGCCGATTTGATTTTTGTCGATGGGGAAAAAAGCAATAATATCGTCAATGAACGTGTGATCGAACTCAATAAGCTTCTTGTCGAAGCCCAGAAGAAGACGCTCAACACAAAATCCTTTCTGATGTCTGTCGAAACAGCAGTCAGAAATGGCGAAGACCTCCAGCACTTCGCCATGCAGATTTCTGAAAGCGTTGGC
>JBGSVC010000649.1:0-3695 GCA_041753175.1 Planctomycetaceae bacterium | reverse complement strand
ATCTGACTTTTCTATAACGAAATTGAGGAGGGGATATTTCGACGCACACACCCGAGTGCAAAGACAACACTCAAGCTCATGTTGAAACTTTACCTCAAGTTTCGAATCTGAGTCGTCCATGTTTCAAAAACATGACACTTTCTCCATATTGCCTAACCCACTTGCATTTCTACATCAGTTTTCTGGGATAAGCACACAACAACCGTTTCAACCGATTGTTTCCGAATTGCAACAAAAATCGCTGCATTTGTCGTCACAACGCAACATCACTCCGTGATCACCGGCAATTATATGGAAGCCATTTCATAGGCATCTTCGGAAGATTTGTTATGATCGAATCAAGCGTGAAAATCGAAACATTGATTGTCTTTTTGAAAACTGCACAGGCGAAAGGTCTCTGTATGAATGAGTTGTCAAAAGTCTTCGTCACTCGTCAACTCATCGAGGGTCCGCTTGATCAATTAGATCAGACCTGTCTGGTTGATATCTGGTCCAGTCAGACGCCTCCTACCTATGAGCAACTCTGCCAGCAAGTCGTTGGTTGTCATGGCTTGATCACAATGATCACCGACAAGGTGGATGCCCACCTTATGGACATCGCTGGACCTCAGCTCAAGGTGATTTGCAACTATGGTGTTGGCTTCAACAATATCGATATTCCGGCCGCTACCCAACGAGGAATCCGAGTTGGGAATACACCCAACGCATTAACGGAAGCGACCGCTGACATTGCAGCCGGCTTAATTCTTTCGTGTGCACGAAGGTTGCAGGAGTCTTCAGCAAGTATTCCTCGTGGCGAGTGGAAGACGTGGGAACCACTGGGATTTCTGGGTTATGATTTAGTCGGCAAACGACTTGGAATCGTCGGCATGGGACGTATCGGTCAGGCAGTAGCAAAACGTTTTGCCTTGGGATGGGACATGGAGGTTGTTTACACCAGTCGAAGTCCAAAACCAGAAGTCGATCAACATCTCAAAGCCCGTCGTGTTGAAATCGACGAACTTATTGAAACCAGCGACGTTGTGTCTGTCCACACCAACCTCACTGATGCGACCCGAGGATTATTCAATCAACAGACGTTTAACGCCATGAAACCGACGTCCATTTTTATTAACACCGCCCGAGGTTCGATTCACAATCAACACGATCTTTACGAAGCATTGAAAGGCGGTGCGATTGCAGCCGCCGGTCTCGACGTGACGGATCCCGAACCTATCCTTTTATCAGATCCATTATTGACTCTCCCGAACTGCATCATTCTTCCGCATATCGGGAGTGCGACCTATGCGACTCGCACTCGGATGGCTCAACTGACGGTCAACAATTTGATCGCTGGTCTGAATGATGAGCCGCTTCCATGTCAGGTCAATACGTAGCTGCAAACTTCCTGGGAACCAGCAAAACCACGACATTTCATTTCCATTCCAAATAGTCAGCAATCTTTCATGAATAACGAGAATTATCTAGCTGTGGCCAAACAGGCAGCGCTCGCTGGAGCCCAGGTGCTCAAGGACTGGACTGGGCGATTCACCGTCAGTGAAAAAAGCAAGGCCAATCTCGTCACCGAAGCCGATAAGGAATCTCAACAGGCCATTTACGAAATTATCCTTAGAAATTTCCCAACGCATGGATTTCTCGGGGAAGAGGGAGTCGATGAAAAGTCAACGCAAGGCCACTATTTGTGGATCGTTGATCCGTTAGATGGCACTACGAATTATGTGCATGGCTTTCCCTATTATGCCGTTTCAATTGCCTTAGAAATCGACTCCCGGTTAGTGGTGGGAGTGATCTACGATCTCAATCGCGATGAAATGTTCACTGCCATTCGTGGCGCGGGAGCATTTTGTAATGATCAACCCATTCATGTTTCCCGACCATGCCCACTATCAGAAACGCTATTAATCACCAGTATCCCGACCGCCGCTGATGCAGACGATCCTGCACTCAAGCGGTTTGTGAAACTGGTCTGTACGGCGCAAAGTGTGCAACGGACCGGTTCGGCGGCCCTTAACCTGGCTTATCTGGCATACGGACGTATTGATGGATTCTGGTCGAGTAATCTTCACTCCTGGGATATGGCGGCGGGAGCCCTCCTCGTTGAGGAGGCCGGTGGCGTGCTCTCGAATTTCCAAGGGGATGAATTTAATGTCCATCAGCCGGCGATCGTTTGTTCAAATTCATCATCTCTGCACGAGAGTCTGTTAAAAGCTCTTGAAATTTGAGACGCAACCTTTCTGTTGTATTTTGCCAGAGAGTCATGTCGTGGTGTTTCTTTATTGAGCATGCCTCTTCTCTGGTGAACAAGTCTTTTCTGTCGCCCTGTGCTCCGACTACAATGGCTGTTGTGAAATGATCTCCATATGACCTCATGAACAATATTTGTCTGGAAGTGATCAGTTGTTTTGAATCAAGCGATACTTCTAATTCAATTTCAGTGAGGGTCTGTTTTGACCTGGAACGTCTGCTAGAGACAACAGGACGAATGCATTCATTTTTTCTCCCTTCTCGATAACCGCCAAAAGGAATTCGCCGGTCTGTGAGACAACACCTTTGGTTTGTTCGATCCCTGAGATTTCTTGACGATGCTCGCCAACGCTCTTTCCTGGCTGGTGTGCAACGACTGTGCATCTTCATGCTGACACAGTTATTTCTAATCGTTCAGACTCATGTGAGCCTGGCACAAAATCCCCCGCCAACTCCGGCTTCGCCGCCGACGTCTCTATCGACGAACGACGATGTAATCTATCTTCCAAATGAACAAGGTAAGCTCGTTCGCGTTCCCATGAATGCCACGTTGCAAGATTACTTGAACTGGGAAAAGAATCTTACTCTGCAGGGTGATCGACTTGAAAAGCCATACGCCATTGAATCACTTGAAATTCAGGGGCAACTGTCTGCACTTCCCGAAGCGCGTCAATATGCTGAACTTGTCATTAATGTCAAGCTTCAGGTGCTAAGTCCTAACTGGACTCAAGTGATCCTGAAAATGCAGGATCTGATTTTTTCGGAGCCTGTGGTTCATCAAGGTGCAGGTGAAGCGGTTTTTAATCAACGCGATCGAGTCAATGGGATTTCGCTTTGGGTCAAGGGTGAAGGTGCGCACCGCTTGCAGTTAAAGGGGCTACTCCCTGTTCGAAACCAGTTGCTATGGAAGCGTATGCAACTAAGTTTACCGTCTTCACTGGTGAGCGAATTGCGGTTAACCATTCCCTCGCCCGCCCTGCAACTGCGCGATGTTGAACAATACCCTCTGGCCAACGTCGAAACTGACAACCAGAAGAGTGTCATCAGGCTCGTCGATCTTCAGGAAAAGCTCGACTTAAGCTGGTTGGAAGAGAGTGGTCAGCAAATTGCTAATCCCGTCGCGATCATATTCAACGCCTTGACCGTTGATGTTGCTCAACAACAGGTCGAGATGACACAGATCCAGCGTGTTGAAGTGACACGTGGCTCGTTATCGTCTTTAGTTCTGCAACTTCCAGAAGGCTGGGACTATGACGATGTCAAAATCGATCGTGGCGCGATTATCCGTCAGACACCTCTCCAAAATCCTAATCAGAAAAACGACATTCAGATTGATCTGGAACGCCCGTTGAATGGAAGATTCGAACTCACCTGGACGTTCCGCAAACCTCTCCCCTTGACTGGGGAAACCATTTCAATTCTCCCTGCGCTCTATCCTGCTGCGAGAAGGC
>JBGSVC010000648.1:0-4500 GCA_041753175.1 Planctomycetaceae bacterium | reverse complement strand
GTGTGCTGCCTTGCAACATCACGCGCAGCTCTCGGGCGAAGCGAAATGGGGCAACGAGCGTCTTGGCGGGGAGCTTGTCGGTTTCAACGACTTTGTAATCCAGGTCCATTCTGCGATCCTTCCGAATTTGGCGAGGGGTTAGTTTGATGATTGGTGCTGTGCGGTGAAACATTTCATTGTTGCCATTTCTGGCGTCGGGAAACGTCAACAGCTCGCTGGCAGTCAATCAACAGTCACGATCATTGCAATAACTTTAGCAAAAATGAACTCCTCTCTGGTAAATTCACCAAATAATTTTCTGTCGGTCGACTAAAAAACCGATCAAGAAGGCTGGTCTTAATCTAACAGTTGAGTCGTCTAAGATGACAGCAACGAATGCGTCGTCCGGTAAAAATAGGATATCGGCGCAGCCCTGAACGCATAGGTAATCCCAGGCTACGTACTTTCCCTGATCTTTGTACGACTCAAGCCCGTGTCAAGTTCCTTGAACATGCGTTTGATCGCTGCCTGGTCTTTGTGTCAGAAGTGTTATGAATTCTGAACAGCAACTTTGACTTTTCTCGGTTTCAATTGACTGGTTATGCAACGACCTGGCGAATCTCAATACAAATTGCCCTTTCTGGAATTGCAACTGAGCGGTATTCTGCGGAGAGATCTCCCCGCTGGAATGCTCGGGAATCGCTCTCTATTTGCCAACATTTGATTGAAGAAGACGGATCTTCGCCATGCAGTTGCTTGCTCGTAACACAGTGATTTACACGTTGATTCTGATTGCCAGTGCGGCTCTGAACGGTTGCGGCGGCTCGAGCAGTTCCGAGCAAATCGATCAGGATTTGTTGACCTTTGCAGAACCGCTGCCTGCATCGCAGTCAGAAACTGCTGGTGCAAATACTCAACCTGTCGAATTAGCACTCAAGCTCAAACCCGGATCCCGTTTTCCACTCCACAAAACCGTCCAACAGGAACTGACTCAATCATCGCCAGGTGGGGTCAAAAAAAGTACTTCTCAACTCGAATTGATGATGGCGATCACTGTGGAAGAGGTGAAAGATTTCGATCGCAAGTTTGGGGTGAACTATACCCGGGTCAAATATTCCCAGCATTTTGACAACCAGCATCTGACTTTTGACTCAGATACTCCGGCGACTGATCCACCACCTGACGTCAGACCCTATCAGGGCATGGTAAATCACGGGTTTACTTTTTGGGTCGGTCGCGACAATCAGATCAAAGAGATTCTAGGATTCAACGAGTTTTTACAACATTGCTTAGTGGGAGTCGCTGAGGTCGATCGCAATCAGATTATCAAACAAATTGCGATGTCTTCTCAGCACGACGGGTTGGCGAACTTTATCGATGACACAATCGGTCTACTCCCTTACGACGAAGAACAAGCCCATAAAGGGGCCATCGTCAAAGTGGGACATACCTGGAAGCGACGTCGCTATCAGAATCAGCCCCTGCCGTTTACCGTCGAACACACCTATAGCGTCCGGGAGATTGATTCAAAAACTGCGACGTTGGACATTCTCGGCGACGTTCTTCCGACGGCTGGTATTTCTGACGAAATCTACGAAGGAATGAAAATCCAGATCCGGGGAGGCCATAGTCATGGGCAGTGTGACATCGACCTGGCGACGGGCTTGCCGACGAATTCTCAGTTGGATCAATATATTGACATGGCAGTCTCGTTGGAAGAAGGGGTCACGTTTGAACAACGCAAACATATTCTGACGACAGTACGAGCCTACCCGCAGCAGCAGGATGACCAAGTCCAGCAAGCGGGCTTTTCACGGTAAAACGCAAGCTGGCTTGCTATGGAAATCGTCGCAGGTTTTCTTTCGGCCTCAAGCGTAAACACTTCTCCAAGCTGGTTCCAGTTAAGCATGTTCTTCAGACGAGTGGTCATCTTGCAGTGAGTGCGTGGCGAGTAGCTTTTTCTCAGCTTGATGCATTTTATACAGGCCATATCCCAACGTGGTAAAAATCGCTGAGGGAACAAAGAGCATGAACGCGATGGAGGCTGCATAGGCCCGCGGTTGTAGCTGAGCCGATTGCTGTTCCTGGGCTGTGGCCAGTGAATCTTCAGTAGCCGTTTTACAGAGCGGACACGCCGAGGCGTTGCTCACACAGAGGGTAGTCCCTATGAATGCTGAAAACAGGATTTGTCGGCTCATCAGTTTTGTCATCTCTTAATTTTATCACTACCTGCCAAGACTTCAAAGCGAAAAATGGAGCTCAAGTAATCCCACATTCTTTGAGACCGGAGCAGCAGGCCTGTTGTCAAGCAGGCCATTGATACAGCATCCCATAAATCACGACTCCGGTGACTGAGACATAAAGCCAGATCGGAAATGTGAAACGGGCTATGGCGCGGTGTCGATCCCACTGGGCTTTAAAGGCCCGATAGAAAGTGATCAGCGCCAACACGGGGACTGCAGCGGCCAGAATCACATGCGTGATCAGAATCGTAAAATAGACAGGACGAATCCAGCCGATGCCCTGAAACTTTTGAGACGCCTCTCCCAGGTAATACTGGCGACCAAAATGGTAGGTGAGGTAAAACCCCAAAAAAATGACAGAGACGAGAAATGCAGAGATCATCAGATTACGATGGACGACGACGTTTTTGCTTTTGATCGCCAGAAAGCCCGCGATTAATAATAAGGTCGCCAAAGAATTGAGACCGGCATTGATCGCTGGAAGTGAAGCGATCCAACCGGGCAATGAAATAACGGGCTCCTGGTTTTGTGCGCGAATGATCGGTGGCGCTTTTGATTGTGGAGCGGTGCTGGTTTGTGGCGGAAGCAGTGAGCCATCTGTAGTAGAATCGTGTTCGGTCTTTTCTTCGGAATTACCATCGGGTTTTAGTTGGAACACCTGGTTTTGCTTGGGTGTTTCTGTCTGGCCCAGGAGTACTCGTCGCAGGATGGCGACCTCTGCAGGATCTTCGCCTTTATATGAACCGGCGATAACACCTTTGGCGTCGACATGAATCAGGCGTGTTGAATGGGCAAATTCAAATCCAAGTTGCGCTTCGTTTCCGGGGACTTCTTCGACAACAAGTTGAAAACAGTCTTCGATGAGGCGATGGATGCTTTCCTTATCGCCCGTTAAAAACCACCAGCGTTCCGGCCTGGCGGCAAAAATCTCGGCATATTTACTGAGCTGAGCGGGATCATCGCGCTCTGGGTCGACAGAAAATGAGACAAACTTCACGTCGGCCTGTTTGGTTTGTGCGTTGAGTTCCATGACCGTTTTCGTCAGTCCCATACAGGGGCCTGCGCAATGCGTAAAGATAAAACTGGCCACCCACGGTTTTCCCAGAAGATCGTCTTTAGAGACACTTTCCCCCAGTTGATTGACGAGTTGAAAATCGTCGACACGAATTGGCTCAAGTTGTGATGGATCAACGGAGGGAGTTGATTGGGATGGATCGCTCTTCAATGGGAGGATTTCAAACGTCACTTCATCATCGGGAACCGGGGCACCTGCCTGATAACCACGGTATAACATCACGAAGACGACGATCCACAACACAGACCCAATGACCCAACCCACAGGAAATCGTTTTTTTTGTTCGGACATAAGCTTTGCTTTGAGACACAGTCGATAACGGAGACAGAAATTGAAAAAAACATGACCCACATTCGATATAGCCATGCAAGAAAGATGCCTGCATCCTCTAACGGTGAACGGTTCACGTGAATGATTGCTTCATCTGAGTGATTATAGTCATTCGGGATAAAAAGTCTGCCCGAGCCTCACCCGACGAGACGATTAAGACACTATGACGCATGGGAATTGTGGATGGTTGGCCGGTTGGCAAGTTGTGTCGCGATCCCGATCGCGATGACTGCAAACAACACCGTCATCGTTGTTGAGAACGCAAACGAGGGCAATCCTGCTGACCCGGCAGACGTAATCCCCGGAATCATCAGCCTTTGAAGTCCAGCGACTCCATACGTCATGGGGTTGGCCAGCATGATCCACTGCAACCAGCCGGCCCCTTGCATCGGAAAAAATGCTCCTGATAACAACCACATGGGCATTAAGACAATGCTCATGATGGCATGAAAGCCTTGTGTGGAATTCATCGGCCAGGCGAGCAGAAAACCCAGCGACGTTAATGCGACAGCGAAGACAAACACGAATCCAATGATGGGAAGAATCATCTGCGGAGCAATCTTGGAAATCACATCGGGAGCAAGCCCCAACAAAGACAGAAGTGGTGCGATGAAGACAAACAGTGAAACTTGAATCATCGCCAGGAGTGATCCTCCGATAATCTTTCCCATCACGATCGACGTGCGTGACACCGGCGCAATGAGCACACCTTGCAAAAAGCCTTCGCGTCGATCTTCAATGATCGAGATGGTGGCAAAGATCGCGGTGAACAGCAGTATCATCGCCATCACGCCCGGAAAAAAATATTGCTGATAGGTGAGCGTCTCAGGTGCCCACGTGGGGACGGAAAACGAACCTCGCAATCCAGTTCCA
>JBGSVC010000647.1:0-3807 GCA_041753175.1 Planctomycetaceae bacterium | reverse complement strand
TCACCGGCTCAGAAAGGACGTGGTTTTGCGAGAGCGATACACGGGTTCCCACTCGGCCAACAGGCCAGCCGAGTGGGCCAGAAGTTTCAAAGGATGGAACGTGTTGGTCGTCGAGGCCTGCTCCATCTGCATCTTGCAGCTACTGCATTCGGACAAATGGAAGTCGTAATCGCTTTTCTGACAGGTATCGATCAGATCGCGCCCCATACGGATGGAACGCTCGAAGTTGCGACTGGAGAGGCCGTAAATCCCTGCCATCCCCGAACAGCCGTGATCCTGAGTATTGATCGTCAGTTCGGGAATCATGCCGAGGAGTTCAATATACGGGCTGACATTCCACAATGCTTTCGTGTGGCAGGGGGTGTGGTAATAGGCGTGAGCGTTGAGGCTGGAGAGTTTCAGGGGGATCTGTTGAAGCTGGTCACGCTTGTGATGCAACAGCGAGAGTAAAAATTCACCGGCGTCGATCGTTTTTTCAGCAAGCACGTGGACATCAGGATGAGAAGAGAGTTGCGGATATTCTTTTTTAAGGGCGATCGCTGCTGAGGGTTCTGTTGTGATGATGGTGTAGCCTTCGCGCGCATACTCACCGAGCGTACGGAGATTGTAATCCGCGGTTTTGCGGGCGTTTGAGAGATCTCCGTTGGTGACAAATCCCATGCCGGACACGGTTTGATCTGCAGGCACGATCACATCGATCCCTAAGGATGCCAACAATCGCAATGTGGCGACTCCGATCAGCGGGTCGTGGGTATGGGCGTAGTAGTCGGTGAAGTAAACGACGCTCTGGTGGAGAGGTTGTTTCTCAAGGGAAATTTCATGGGCAGTCGCGTAGGAGTCGAGGAACGGTTTGGATTGATAGCGTGGAAGGCGTCGTTTGCTGGACAGTCCGACAAGTTTTTCGACCAACCAGCGCGCGTAACGATGGTTGAGCAGCAGGTTGGCAAAAAAGGGAATACGACAGGCCAGACTCGACATTTTATGAATGCGTGCAAGATACCATTCGGCACGTCGTTGTCCGTTGATATTGACGTAGGCGGCTTTGAGCTCCGTATGGAGATGGGGAATGTCAACCTGGCTGGGACATTCCTGCTGACATTGTTTGCAGTTGAAGCAGGAATCGATCAGGGGCTCAAATTCTTCGGGGGTCATGTGTTCGGGGTTGAGTTGTCCCTGAAGATACTGACGCAACACATTCCCCTTGGAACGAGGGGCATCAACTTCCCGATTGGAATCTCGATAAAACGGGCACATCCGCAACGAGCTTTGTCGTGTTTTGCAGACTCCGCAGCCATTGCAGGCTTGCGCAACTTCGATGGCAGGGTTGGGGTCCCAACTGAGTTCCAGAGAGACCAGTTCTTGTTCGTCGCGATGAAGCCGAAGATTCTTACGCGTCAGATGTGGATCGTTGCTGATGATCTTGTCGGGATTCATGATCCCGAGAGGATCAAAAAGGTGTTTAATGTCCTGAAAGACGCGATATAGCTGGCCATATTGTGAGCGGATAAAGGAGGTGCGTGAGAGTCCGTCGCCGTGTTCACCGCTGATTGTCCCGCCGAAGTCGAAGACAACCTGATAGACATCCCGCGCGATAGCTTCCATTTTCATGCCGCCATCGAGAGCCGGATGCTGGATAAAAGGACGAAAATGGAGTTGACCGCTCCCTGCATGAGAGTAGAGCGTGGAAGTGACCTGGTGCTTCTGAAAGACTTTCTGAATTTGCGACAAAACGGCATCGAGATCATGGGGTTTGATCGCGATGTCTTCCATGAAGGGAAGGGGTCGGAGTTCGCCTTTGAGTCGGGAGAGCATCGGGACGACTTTACGAGGCAGTGACCAGAGGAATTCGATGTCGTCTTCATCGTCGGCGGTGTAGCCGATACTGCTCAGCGGCGCAATTTTGCGAACCGTGCGGAAGATCTCGGAGAGACGTTGTTTCATTTGCAGGTCAGAAAGGCCAATTTGTTCAACAATAACGGCTGCTTCCGCGCCAGCCGGGATGATTTGTTGAAACTTGGAGTCTCGGGTACGTGCCAGGTTCAGAAGTCGTCGATCCATCAGGTCGCAGGCGGTGGGTTGATGCTCGAGGATGGAGTTGATTGTCTGCGCTGCGGAAGCCAGTTGGTCGAAAAAGAACAAAACCATTCCACGATACTCAGGTTTTCGTGAAACGTGTAAGCGTGCCTGAGTGAACAGTCCGAGGGTTCCTTCCGAGCCGACAAGAAATCGCGGGAGATCGAGCACTCCTTGTTGCAGAACTTGTCGGAGATAGTAGCCGGAGCAGTTGCGGGGGAGGTAAGGTTGTCGGGAATCGATCAATGATTCATTTGCGATTAACAGGTCAGCGAGGGCTTTGAGAAGCGCCGGGTGAGTACGATAGACGGGGTCGATGGCATGACTGTTGTGGTCGCTGTTGTGTGGGTCGAGATAGGAAAGGAGGTCGAGATTGAGGCGTGTGGCCTGAAATGTGGAACCGTCACCGAGGAGCATTTCAAGATCGCGGATGTGGTCTCGCGTGGAACCAACATGAAGAGCATGGGAACCGGCGGCGTCGACAGCAAGCATGCTGCCGATTGTCGTGGTGATGGAATTCGCAGGATCAGGGGCGAAGTAGCGTCCAGATTTTCCGAGGATCTCGTTGAGTTGATGGAGCGTGATGCCTGTTTCGACGGTGACGGTATCGCCGTCATCAGCGATCAACTGGTTAAAGTAGGCACTGGTATCAATGATGATGCCTTTGCCAAGTGCGCCGCCTGTAATGCCGGTCCCCGAACCGCGGGGGGTAAGAGGGATTTCGTTGTCACGCGCGTAGTGAATGGTCGCGAGGATGTCTTCTTTGGTGCGTGGTAGAACGACAGCTTGGGGTGTGATTTCGTAGAGACTGGCGTCGGTGGCATACATCGACAAAGACACGGAATCGCCACGAACGTCACCGGCAATTTGTCCGGCAAGATCCTCGACAATTCGTGATGGCGCATCGGGCACGGCGGTCTTTCCATGACGGTAGTCGAATCAACTGCGGAAATTCAAAGTCATACCAGTCGACACTCGAAGGTGACAGGAATTGGAGAAACAAAACTGTTGTCAACAAAACAAGAGCTAACTGAATAGTTGCCAATAGGACGGTGTTCGATAGGTCTTAGTAAGATCATATCCAGAAAATGCGGTGACTTCTACCAAGGGAATGTGGTGGGCGATGCCTGGTGTTGGGCTGTGTCGGCTGTGAATTTAGTCGTCAAACGTATTCCGAAAGAGCCTTAAAAAATACCAGGTAACAGGGTTTTCAGACGACTTGGAGACCAGCTCCGGGCGTTTCTTGGGTGTACGGGCGGGCGAGAACCAGTACATATGGGAGTTCTAAAATGCCTGATAGAGAAGAATTTGAGGAATTTTCTGACCGATCTGGGCGTCTTTGACGTAATAGAGTTAGCATTTGAGATTCACAAACACTTAAAGAGCCAAAATGGCGTCGATTGGGGGAGAAAAGCGCGCCTCTGAGACGTAAAATATCAGGTCTATGGGCAGAGTCGAGATTGGGAAAAAGGATGAAAATGATCAGGATGTCGAGTGCTTTTCTTGGCGTGGGTGTCGAAGAGGCGTGTATAATCCTGGGAAGGTCTCATTCCAGAGAGCCGATTCAGGCGGAGAGCGCAGGTAGGGAGTTCAAGTGGACACATCCATTCGATGCGTTTCCCATGGTCTGGATCGGTTTGAGATTATTATTGGCGGCGGTATCTTTTGAGCAGTCTGTTGAAAATCGATTTCGTGTCTATTTTCCACAGTCCAAAAACGCCTGAAACCGGGCGT
>JBGSVC010000646.1:0-4601 GCA_041753175.1 Planctomycetaceae bacterium | reverse complement strand
CTGCTGTCTGAGATAAACAGAAGTTAAAAGCGAGTTGTGCCTTAATCTGGCTGGTTTCGATTGAGGGCAGATCCCAATCCGCACGATCGGTGTGAAGTTCAGCCGCGCCTCCTTTGGAGAACGCGCGGGGAAGGCCTACATAGCAATGCCGGTCCTTGATTTTCAAAAGATCAGCACCCCACGGCCAAACTCGACGCAACTGTTGCAGAACCCACTCGGCAGGATTTGCAAACGGGAATAGAGCCAATGCGAGCGCTGGCATGCAATGAGGGGCACGCTCGAAATAGCCTGTGCAGGCAGTGTCTTCAAAGCATTCAAACAGAGAGTTGAAGTCTCTAAGAGTTCCGATGTGACCAGCACCTATTTCAGCTTTATAGCTTCCCCATTCAGCGCTTAGCAGAGTTCTCGCCATATTTTCTGCCAGGGTTGGATCAACTGCATTGGCAATGACAGCAAGCAGCGGATCTCCGTCGATAATGCTGCGAAGCACATTGGCATCAAGAGACGGGATTTGCTTGATAAGTTGCGGAATTGGAGTAAGACAATTCTCGACCACTCTGTTGATCAAAACATCGGAAGAAGAATGCTTGTTATCGCGCGGCAATTGTTCTATCGGGCTAATAAGAACACTTTCTTTGGGCACCATCGTTTTGACTCCTTCGAGGGGTGGAAACCTTGTCATCCCTTTGGGATGATCACCCATACAAAGGAGTGTGAAGTCGCTTCTGCACAGACTTTCTGTAAAATCTTTGAAAAATTGCACACAGATTCAGGCTGGAAAGGCGTTTTAAGTAAAAGTCGCCACTTCTTTGTTCGCACCTATTCGCAAATTGTTCATGCTTTCACTATGAAGGCCCACAATGGACCGTCAACGATCACCGGTTCTCCATCAAATTTTGAGCTACTTCGACCCTGACAATGGACTGCGATGCCTTCCACGATGCGTGAAGGATGCACATCGGCCATTGGTGACGCAGCTTGCCAGTAACACGATTGTCGAATATTGGCACGACCGATTGCGTATTGTCGTAGAAGTGATTGAACCGCTGACCAGTAAAGGGGACCATCCTATAACTGGACTCTGCAATGCATTGCGTGACGTTCCTGATATCCAATCACTGGCTAAGACGCTGGGAAAGACGATCCCAGTTGAGAATTTGGAAATGATGTTCTTGGCGTGGGCGTGGGAACCGAATCCAGATCCTGTTACATGCTTACTCTGTCTGGCGGCATTTTGGTCGCGGCCTGCCCCCAACCGTCGGTTTCCAAATGAAATTGAGGCAACCTCGGTCTTCCTTGCAGGTTACAGTCTTAACTCGATTGCTGAGCATCAGCGTAGTGTGTCGTTGCAAGAGGCATTTTTGGGCCTCGTTTCTGAAGACTATGTTAATCATCAGACATTGTCGATAGCCCTTCACCGATCCCCACTCCCCAATAATCTCGTCAGCTATCTATCTGTTCTTGTGGAAGCCCATATGGCAGCGGGTGACTTTGAGCATGCCCAAAAAGGGATACTTTTGGAAACATACCTTAAGTCGCGTTCCTTTGAGTTATCCGACATGGCCAACATAAATCGTCAGAAGATCTTGAGTTATTTCGATCCGGACGTCGGACTGCGATGCCTTCCGACGTGCGTGAAAAAAGCTCATCGACCTTTCGTCGAACAGCTTTCTGAGAAGCTGCTTGCTGATTTCTGGATTGACCGCCTGCGGATCGTCGTCGAGCAGATTGAACCCCTCGCGCACTTTGAAAAAGGTGAATTTTCACAGCTTTGTAAACAATTGCACAACGCGCCAAATATACTGGACATCGCAGGATCATTGAAGCAAGATATTCCACATAACCAGCAGCAGCAAATGTTTTTCGATTGGGCGGTTAGTCTTGGACTGGAGACTGCTCCAAAGCTCTTCTGCATCGGTGCATATCTTACGTTCCCGATCCCGAAGCAAGCACAATTGGCAGAATTGACGGCGATTACCCTTGGTATCACTGCGGAATGTATTCATTGGTCTGGACGGTCACGTTCCGCAGTAGAAATACTTGAGGCATTTTTGGATCTGGAGCCAGTTGACTACGTGCATTCCACTACGCTGCTCACTGCATTAAAGTACTCACCATTGCAGAAGTTAGAACCGCACATAAAAGTGTCTACGATTTTATTGCTTGCCGATTTCTTGCGCCTAGTATCAGGACGCGGTTCTCAACATACAGTGTTGCTCATCGAAGCATTTTTGGGCCTGACTCCTGATGGCTACGCTGAAATGGATAGATTCGAGATCACTTCGATATTCTCTGACGGGTCATTGAAAAGGGTCGATCTCAATCTCCAGGCGAAGTTATTTTGTGTTCTTGCCGACGGTCTGTTTCGGGAGTCGAGGAGTGAAGATGCCGCGTATTCGCTAGAAGCATTCTTGCAATTGAGGCCATCGCATTACACTGATCTCACAATTTTGCAAGAGGTGTTATGCAGAGATGAATCGCCACTTAAAAATATGGAACACCATATGCGTTCTAATTTTGTGGCAATTTTGGCTCAGGCGCTCAGTGAAGCACGAGGACGAGGAAACTCAGACAGTCTCATGCTTCTGGAAGCGTTTCTGAACCTTACACCCGACCTTTATTCCAGTTATAGCGATCTCGAGAGGGCGCTTCTCGGCGAGGGCTCTCCAATACATGGTCTGGATTTCAATACTCAAGCGACCATACTTCGAAGGCTCTCTCTCGCTCTTAAATACAGGTCAAGAACTCAGAACGCATGCGCGGTCATCGAAGTTGGCATCGGAGGAAACATTCTTAACTACATCGATATGATCGAAGCTAGAAACAAAGTCAGTGGATTTTCGATCGTTGCGTGGTGGATGGTTTTGGCGGACGAATTTGAAGAGAAAACCCTTGTCGCATGTGAGCGGGCGATTCGGTTGATGCGTTCTGTACGTGACGAACAGCTCCCAAAATTCGAGGATGTCGATGATTTTATGATCAATGCCCGACAACTGATGTGGTCAGCTCGCAAAATATTACTTACTCGAATTGAGGCACATCTCCAGGTTGGAGACAACAGTTCTGCTGAGGGAGACGAGAGCCGTTTGCTTGCTTGGTCAGAGCAATTTGAGAATCGCTTGCTGTTTGAACGGATTCTTACATGTGCGGTAGTCGGTGGTGATAGGGCCATGCTGCTTCCCGATTGGTCGCCAAACACTCTGGGCCTAATTGACGTAGACATCACGCGGCAGCATCTGGAGGAGCCTATGCAGTTCATGGCATCAGCGAGGCTGTCACGTCAATTGGAACATGCTCCTCCCGAAATGCTGTCTGGGTGTTTGCGACAGACGGAAACGATCCCCAACGGAACGCAACCAGTCGCCATTCTATCCCCCAATCAGTCATCTCATCGGAGCAGATTCACTCGTCAGCATCTTCTTGATAAGAACGAGCGGGAACTACACGAACTTCTGCCGACCGGGACGATCTGGCTACGAGGGATGTTTGACAACTGTGGTCGGTTGCACTGGTGGGCATGTCGCTCTAATAACGCGAGGATCCAGGTCTTGGCGCGTGACCATACCAAGCCAGGAGCAATGGAACGGTTGACGGTTGCCAATTTGGAATTCGACATCGGGGTGGAACGGGTGTGGGCCCAGTTTCATTCGCTACAAATATTGCGGGCGACGTTAGATTCTCTTAGTGGTTTCGCGAACTATTTCAATGATCCAGCCCTGTCTATTCATTTGCCTGAAGGACCGCTAGACGAGTTGGAGAAGAAGGGGCATTCTCTACTCGCGGAATTAGGCAGAATTCTTCGTGAGAGTTTGCCAACCCCAGATGTTGATACTGAGAAAATGATTCAAACTTGGAGCCAAGTGGTCAGCCAGCTCATACCCTGGCAAGAGCGAATCACGTACGAAGAGTTAATTCGTAGCCAGGGCGAAGCATTTGATCCACAAAAAGTTCGCGAAGCGGAGATCGCCTTAGATCATCGTCGTCGGGAGGAGCTCGACAAGCTGACTAAGGCTCACTTGGCTGCATTGGCAGCAGAACTGGATTTAACTCCGCTCTGGGCTGATACTGGTAACTCGTTTCCCTGGTCTGATACCGACATCCTTTTCACCATGCCTGGTCCTTTGCATGCAATGCCACTGGCTTGGCTTGATCTCGGCGGTAAGCCGTTATTTCGCCGCGTGGCGTCCACGAGCACGGTATGTTCCCTGACACTACGGGATTGGTCCGCCAAGCAGCGTCAAAAGGCCGGAACCGTTCCTCGCAATATGTTGTCTGCCTTGTGGGAGGAACCCGAACGGCGTCATCGAGTTCCAGGGCTTTACAAACTTCAGTCGCTTCTGGCGGAGCTTGAGGATTGGGAAGTCTGGCGGATGGGAGACGATTTGCTCGCAACACGAGATAACTTCATCGCCGCACTGAATCATCCCGAACGCAAGTTCGGCGTCGTCGTGGTCGGAGCGCATGGGAATACACATCGCGCTGGGGTGCGGCTGGCTCCTCCAACCAACCTGGAATGTCCCGGTATGACAGTCGAACAGTTTGCCTCACTACGGGAAGCTCTCGCTCACTGGTGTGGAGAGGGAGCAGATCTGACGAGTGTC
>JBGSVC010000645.1:0-11789 GCA_041753175.1 Planctomycetaceae bacterium | reverse complement strand
AATGGGGCATTTCAAGCCGCTGCACCTCAGGTTGTGGCGGCTGTCAACGCGGGCGAAGATTTTTCCACGGCCCTGGCTTCTATCGATTTGTTCCCCCAGGAATTTCTGGAGATTGTCTCAGTCGCCGAGACATCGGGCACTGTCCCCGAGCAACTGCACCGGTTGAGTCCGCAATTTGAGGCTCAAGCCCGCCGCGCCATGGAAGCGATGACTGCGACTTTCGGCTGGTTAATCTGGTTATTGGTGGCTGGGTTTATCATCTTCGTGGTGATCAGTATCATGATGTGGTACGTCAGCCTGCTGGATGATGCCATCAACAATCTTTGAGCATCGCCGATGGTTAAGGCGGTTGATGGAATCTCGCTAATGAACAGCACCGCAGTGAGAATTCTTCGTGGATTCTTTGTCCGCGATGGCATTCATTAGACGAGATGCATTTAAGTTTTTGATCCGAAGCGAACATCGTCCAGACAGGGGGCAGGATTGTCGTCATTTCAGTTTGAACTGCAACACACCGATCCAACGACAGGCGCGCGAGCTGGTTTATGGCACACGCCTCATGGCGTCGTGCAGACCCCTGCCTTCATGCCGGTGGGAACATTGGCGAGCGTGAAAGGGATCTATCCAGGTCAACTCAAGGAAGTCGGGACACAAAAGATCCTGGCCAACACCTATCACCTGACTTTGCGCCCCGGGCCGGAGATTGTCGAAAGTCTGGGAGGCCTGCATCGGTTTATGAACTGGGATGGCCCGATTTTGACCGACAGCGGCGGATTTCAAGTCTTCAGTCTGGCCAAGAAGATGTCGATCGATGATCGAGGCGTGGTCTTTCGTTCGCATCTGGATGGAAGTTTGCTGGACCTGACACCCGAACGGGCAACAAAAATCCAGCAACAACTCGGTGCCGACTGTATTATGTGTCTGGATGAGTGTCCCCCGCACGATGTCTCACCGGATTATATGCAACTCGCTGTCGACCGGACGACCGCGTGGGCCAAACGCTGTCAGGATGCTCATACCCGCAGCGATCAGGCTTTGTTCGGAATCGTCCAGGGTGGAATTGATCGATCGATGCGCGAGCGTTCTGCCGAAGGACTTGTCGGACTTCAATTTCCCGGATATGCCATCGGTGGATTGAGTGTCGGCGAGAAGCCAGAAGACATGTATCGGACACTGGAATATACGACTCCGCTGCTTCCTCAGGAAAAACCTCGCTACCTGATGGGAGTCGGCAAGCCGGTGGATTTAATCCAGGGAGTCTTGCGGGGGATCGATCTGTTTGATTGCGTCATGCCGACTCGAAACGGACGCAATGCCATGTGTTTTACCTGGGACGGACATTTGAAGATTCGCAATCTCCAGTACCAGAAAGACGAAAGCCTCCTGGATGAAACGACCGAGTCGCCCGTGGGGAAACAATTCACCCGAGCCTATGTGCGTCATTTATTTGTTGTCGGAGAAATGCTGGGGCCAATGATCCTCTCGCTTCACAACATTGCGTTTTATCAGCATCTGATGCGAGAGTTGCGAACCGCGATCCTGGAAAACCGCAGTGGAGAGTTCAGGGCTCAACTGCTGACGCGGTGGAAGATACCTCAGGCGACGTAAATTCTTTTTGAAAAACAAGCGAGTCGAGGTCATTTTCCCGCCGCTGGCTTGCAAAACTTTGCCTGTTTGAACTACTTTACACGCTTTCTCCCGGCGTCGCGCGGGAAATGATGTAGTTTTTTACGAACGAAACCACGCCAAGGCGTTTTTGATATGATCTCGGCATTTCGACACGATCTTTTGCACGCCAGCGTTCTCAATGAGAGCAGCATGACTCTGTGTCACCTTCAAAATAGCATTTGGATGGCACAGGCGCAGCAGGCACCTGCTGATTTCGGAAATGTCTTTCAGGTCATGATTGTGCCGGTGACGGTCATGATTGTGCTCTACATTTTCCTGATGATCCGCCCGGAATCGACCTCGCGCAGCAAACGAACCGAGTTTTTGAATTCACTCAAAAAGAATGATCCAATTGTGACCATCCACGGGATTTTTGGCACGATCGCCAACATTTCACCAGAGTCGGATGAAGTGACGATTCGAGTGGACGACAATACGAGAATTCGCATGAAAAAATCCGTGATCGAAGCGTTGGTGGTCTCCAAAGAGTCCTCCACGAAGACGACCTGACACAAGACATTGGGAATGTCTGCCCTTTTCACCTCTTTTTCAAACTTTTGAACATGACGTCGCCTTTGCGACAAGGATGACACGTTAATGGATGGCAAAACTACCACTTTGATCGTCCTGATTCTGGTTGCCAACCTGATCGTTCCCCTGATTGTGGGAAATTGGTTGGGACGAGCTTTCAAGCTCAAAGACCTTTCAGGACGCATCTCCGCTGTGACACTGGCAATTCTGCTGGCAATTTCTCCTTTTGTTTTTCAACTGGCGACTGGCCAAAGCCTGCTCAATGCGATTCCGCTGGGGATCGACTTGGCTGGGGGAACAAACCTAGTCTGGCAGGTCGATGAGAAACTTGCACAAGATCTCAATAAAACTGTCGATTCCCGTTCAATGAATGAACTCATTCAGGCCATCAAACGCCGGATCAATCCGTCGGGAGCCGAAGAGGTCACTGTCCGTCAGGTGGGGCAGGATCGCGTGGAAGTGATTATTCCTGGTGCTGATGCCGACGAAGTGGAACGCAAAAAGCGTTTGATGAACGATCTGGGAAGCCTCGAATTCTCCCTGCTGGCAAACACGCGTGATCACAACGACCTGATTGCCCGGGGCCGCCAGTTGACCGAAAATCAGACCGAAGTGCGTGATGGAACGAAAGTTCGAGCCCGGTTTGTCAAGGTCGCCAAGACCCCCGATGGCACTTTCAAAATGGCACCCGATGCACCCAGTACGCTTTCGCGAACTCGCAACGTCGAAGGAGCCGACGTCCTGGAATATCTGACAGTCGTTCCTGATGACAACAAGAAAATCACAGGCGATTATCTGACGCGTGCAGAGATTTCGACGGATGATGGTGACGGACCTGCGGTGTCGTTTAATTTCAGTACCAAAGGGGCTTACCTGTTTGAATCGCTGACATCACAAAACCGCCCCAAAAAGGACGGTTTCAAATCTCAATTGGCAATTTTGCTCAACGATGAAATCCACTCTGCACCCAATATCAATGCTGTCATCAGCAATCGCGGGCAGATCACAGGAGAGTTTACGATTCAGGAAGTCAATGAACTCATCGGCGTCTTGAATGCCGGGGCGCTGGAATTGCCCATCAAGAAAGACCCGATCAACGAGTTCACAATCAGCCCGACGTTGGGAATTGATGTCCAGACCAAAGGAAAACTGGCGATTGCCATTTCCGCGATCGTCGTGTTGATCTTCATGGTCTTCTACTATGGCACCGCAGGTTTGATTGCCGACGTCTGCCTTGTGGTCAACCTGATCCTTGTGCTCGGAGCGATGGCGCTGATTAATGCCACGTTGTCTTTGCCAGGGCTAGCAGGTCTGGTGCTCACCATCGGGATGTCGGTCGATGCCAACGTTTTGATTTTTGAGCGGATTCGTGAAGAACTGGCCAAAGGCAGTAGTCTGCGAATGGCCATCAATAACGGTTTTGCCAAAGCCTTCAGTACGATTATGGATGCCAACATCACGACCTTGATTACGGCTGTCGTGCTGTATTACATCGGAACCGATCAGGTCAAAGGGTTTGCTGTCACCTTGTTTATCGGGATCGTGATGGGGGTCTTCAGTGCCGTTTATGTCGGTCGGCTGATCTTCGAAATTCTGGAACGCAAACGTGTTATCAAAACTCTCAAAATGCGTAGCTCCTTCGGAAAAACCAACTTCGACTTCCTCAAGCTCAGTGGACTATGTGCCACGATTTCGATCGCCATGATCATTCTCGGCCTGAGCGTGTTCTTTTATCGCGGACAGGATAATCTTGACATCGACTTCACCGGTGGTTCGATGGTGACATTCAAGTTTGAAGAAGACATGAACGACATCGATGCCGCCCGTGCAGCATTGCAATCGAAAATGGGTTCCAACATCAGCCTCGAACGCTTGCAGGTTCCTAACGAAGTCGAAGGCAACGAAGAGATTTATTTCCGCTTGCGAACGATCAACGAAAATCTGGATACTGTTCGAGATCAGGTCGACGAAGCCTTTGCCGGAAGCCAGTACAAACTCAAGAAAGTCTCTTTGGATTTCAAAGCCGGAGAGCCCAAACCAGCGGCTGAAGGTGAATCAACCGTTCCCGTGTATAATTTGACATTCACAGACGCACTGACCACAGCCAACGTCACGTCCCTGTTAACAGGTGCGATCGAAACCCAATACGAGAAGAGCAATCAGGAAATTGATCGCGTGACGTCATTAATCACCCTCACCGGAACACAAGGACCGGGTGTGGATGCTGCCGAAGGGGTCAGCAAGAAATATACCGGCTTCGAACTCTCGACCGACCCGTCGATTTCTCCAGAATCTTTGACGGCAGCATTAGCGTCACTTCAAACACAGATGGCTGAAAAGCCGATCTTCTATGAAATCAACACCTTCGATGCAGCAGTCGCCGGCGAGACACGCTCTGCGGCTGTGTTTGCCATGTTTGCCAGTATCCTGGCCATTATCCTCTATATCTGGTTCCGCTTTGAGCATCTTTCCTACGGTGTGGCGGCGGCAGTGGCGCTATTCCACGATGTGCTGGTCGTCCTGGGACTGGTCGCAATTTGTTCCATGATCAGCGGCAATCCCATCGCCGACTTGTTTGGCTTTAACGATTTCAAGATCAACCTCGCGATGATCGCGGCGTTCCTGACACTGATTGGTTACTCACTCAACGATACGATCGTCATTTTCGATCGTATTCGGGAAGTCAAAGGCAAGAGCCCACAGCTCACTTACGACATGATTAATTCCAGCGTCAATCAAACACTTTCCCGTACAATCTTGACCTCCTTCACGACACTCATTGTCGTCGCCATCCTGTATGCCATCGGGGGTGAAGGGATTCATGGATTTGCGTTTGTGTTAACAGCCGGAGTCATCGTGGGAACATATAGTACGATCTATGTCGCCAACCCGATTCTGCTGTGGTTTGAAACCAGACCGAAACGAACACCAGTGACAGCAACTCAACCGGTCAAAGCCAAGGCCTGAGTTGTAAGGCTGAAATAAGTGTCATCATGAAAAAAGCCCCGCAGTTCTGTCGGGGCTTTTTTCATGACAGATGCCAGCAGACTGTTGATCTTCCTGTGTGGGAGAGCATCAGCGTCAGCCGCGACTTGAGAAGACGCCCTGATTGAGTCATCGATCTTGAAGGAGTTTTGTTCGGTTTTAACGTGGCTAACGTGCTGCCAAACCTGCCGTTGTTTTCTTCAAGCCGACAAACTTCAGTATCAAAGGTCAGTTGATCATTCTGTGACCACGAGGGTGGTTTGCGGTCAGGGAAGGGGGGGTGTTATGATCTCGACGTCAGGTCGCAGATATCGAATTCCCGGCAGAATTCTGATCGCGATCCTGCACTGTGACAGGACAGAATTTTAATAACGAAAAGCGATGTTCATGGAATCCGGAAATAAGCGCGGGCTGCTGATTGTGTTTATGACGGTCTGTATCGACCTGTTGGGGTTTGCAATTGTATTGCCATTATTACCCCGATACGGAGAGTATTATGACGCCGACAAACTGACACTGGGATTGCTGATGTCTTCCTTCTCAGCGATGCAGTTTGTCTTTGCGCCGATCTGGGGACGTGTCTCTGATTTTGTGGGACGCAAACCGATTCTGGAACTGGGATTACTGGCCAACACGGTCTGCTACGGGCTGTTTGGATATGTTTCAAATTTCCCTGCCGATCAATTGCTCTGGGGGCTGAGTCCATTGACCTGGTTATTTCTGACTCGCATCGGAGCCGGAGTTGCGTCGGCGACCATACCAACAGCTCAGGCATATATAGCAGACACGACCGACGAGAAATCACGCGGCAAAGGGATGGCGTTGATTGGGGCTGCGTTTGGGATCGGATTCACATTTGGACCATTAATTGGCGCGGCAGCTCTGGCGATGAGCGCCAACGAAGGCCCGAGCCCTTGGCCGGGATATCTGGCGTCAGGGTTGTCGTTTTTCTCGTTTGTGTTTGCGCTGATGTTTTTGAAAGAGTCGTTGAAAAAAGCAGTGCCCAACACCTCTGGAGTGAAATTGCAAACCCCAGGTTTTGTATCTCAATTAGGCGCTGCGCTGACTCGACCTTCCGTCGGGTTGTTATTGATGACCATTTTCACATCGACGTTTGCCTTTGCTCAGTTTGAATCGACGTTGTCTTTATTGACGGAAACACTGGGAGTCAGTGATCGCCAAAACTTTTACGTTTTTGCATTTATCGGGTTCGTGCTCGCTGTCAGTCAGGGAGGCCTCGTGCGTCGACTGCTGCCCAAATGGGGAGAGCGAAAAGTCGCAATCGTCGGGACGATCCTGATGATCGCCGGCCTGGGTGCCATTGCGCTCACTCCTCAGATTGGTTCACTCGGATATTTATATGGGGTCTTGCCATTGAGTGTGGTGGGGTTTTCATTTGTCACGCCTGCGTTGCAATCGAAGCTGTCGTTGTTGAGTCGTGCGGATGATCAGGGAGGCGTCCTGGGGATTGGACAAAGTATGTCGGCCATCGCCCGCATTTTAGGCCCCGTAGCGGGGATCACCATGATGGCCGGTGGACGCGATGCGTTGCCCTACTTTTTTGGTATGGGTGTGATGATGATTTCGCTGGTATTGGTGGTCTTGCAACCCGTCGTGGCAGTCGAGAACTCAGCCGCTTGAGACGATGGAGTTGTTTCTGCATGATAAAAAGCCTTTGAAGTTAAGAGTGTTCATCAATACGATGACGTGATTTTGCAGGATCCTGGTGAGTAAAGTTCGTGCCCATGAAAGAGTTACTGCCTGTCTTCGTTTGGGTGGTGACAGGACTGGGAGTGCTGCAGTGGTGGTTCTGCAAGTCCGGAGGCGGTGATGGCTCAAGGATGGCTTGTCGCATCACATTAATAATGGGCATATTAGGCTTGGCAGCATTGCTGTGGATCGATACTCGAACCGATGATTCATCCCTCCAGCAAAGCCATCAAGTCGCATTGCTGGCGGATATTTCCCAGAGCATGGAGCGTGCGGCTCTCAAAGGGGGAGAATCTCGGTTCACTGAGGTCAAACAGATTTGTCAGGAGGTTAATCACGAGCCTACCTTCATGTTTGCAGATGAAACTCGACCAGACTTCGATTGGAAAATCCGGCCAGGCGGTTCAACGAACGTCAAACAGGCAATTGATTTTGCAGTTTCCTCATTGAAGTTGGGTGACGGAGACGATCTCGTCGTCTTGACGGATGGGCAATTATCACCCTCGCAGTCTCAGAAACTACAAAATGCAACCGCAGAACTGCAGCGTCGGGGGGTCAGACTCTCGGCATTGCTGACCAACTGTTATGAAGAAACAACGCTCCGATGTCATCACGTGCATCTCCCTAAAAAGATCCGTCAAGGGATGCCGTTTGTGATTTCAAGTTTGTGGTCAGCAGATCACACGAATGATGATTGTCAACTGGAATTGTCAATCATCAGAACAGACAAATCACAACAACCAACTGTCGTCTCAAGCTGGACTCAGCATTGGGAGGATCAGACGTCTGTTCTCGAAGTCTCCCGTCGAGAAGATGCAAACGACTGGAGCAGTGGATCATATATGCTGCAGGGAGTGCTCAAAGATAAAAACGGCGTCTGGCTGGCTGAAGAGAGCATGGAAGTTGAAGTTGAGATTGTGAATGAACCGTTGCGTGTTTTGCTGGTCGGAGAAGTGCCCTGCTTTGAATATCGATATCTCAAGAACATGCTCGAACAGACACGTTCGTTGACTGTGCAGACGTGGCTGAAATCGTCTCCTGTAGACTATTATCTGACAGATGCCACCGCGATTCAGAAGTTGGGCGATGAAGGTGCCTGCGATGTCATCATTGTAGTCGGGGATAACATTGCCGAGACCGTCGGAAATAAGTGGTGGGAAGATAAACGTGAACAGGTTGTCGCAGGAAACCTGGGGATGATCATCATCTCTACTGAAAATCAGAGTGACATTGAAAAGACGGGTGGGGAGTTCCGAGGAACTCTCTTGGGAAAAGAACTTCTGACGGCATTGCAAGGTCTGCCTGACGGTTCGCAAGTTTATTTCTCCACACGTGAAAACCAGATCGACGTGGGCGTCTTAGTTCTGGCAGAGATCACCTCAGGGGAGAGCAATGTTCCCGTGGTCTACCAAGATCAGTTGGGAGGCGGGCGAATGGTCGTGCAGTTGTTCGATGAATTGTGGCGTCTGAAAAATGTCGACAATGGTGCCTGGTACCGGCGATATTGGACCGAGATCATCCAATTGGTAATGCCGCGGTTGGAACCGCTGCCTCCAGGAATTGAAATGGACCTCGACCAGTCGCTGCAACACGCTCAACAAGAAATGATTAACGTAAGCTTGCCGGGGGAGTTGGTCAATGAAAACGTGATCTTACTTGCAGGAGAAGATGAGGTCGTGTTGCATCGCTGGCCGGAAAATGATGCCTTCCTGTGGGGCAGCATTACCCCGTTTGAAACAGGGGAATTGAGCCTGAAGTTGCTCGTCAATGGAATTTCCTTGTCAGAAAAACGGGTAACCGTCGAACACCGCGCATTTGAAACATCACCCCTATTTTCAGGCGATCAACGTCTGGATTTCTGGAAGGAGGTATGTCAGTCGACGCAGGGAAACGTATTATCCCGAAGCGAGCTTCAGACAATGCTCTCCTCACCAACAAAGTCCGATGAGTCATTCATGAGACAGGCACCGTGGAGTCGTATTATCCATTTTCTTGCGATCGTGTTTTTGTTTTGCCTCGACTGGAGTCTCAACGACAAACGCCGCGTCGAGAACCCGTTGTAAAATTCGTCATTCACTCCGATAAGCGGGTTGATAGAAAACCAAAGTTTTGCTGTGACGATTCTGCGCTGGGCCGATAGAATTGGGATTATGCACGCATTCGAAACAGCATTGTCGAACTTGGCCAGAACGTCGCGTCGACGTTGGTGGATTCGCTTCTATACAGTGAGTGGACTGCTCATTTCAATGGTCTTGCTGCTGGTCAGCCTGCTCATTAGGCCGCCAGGGGCAGAGATCTTCTTTCACGCCTGCCTGCTTTCGGCGATCGCCTTTGGGACATTGATAGGCGGGGGGTTCGTTCGTTGCTGGTATGACACAGACCGTCTGCCGTCATTGAGCCAGATCGATGCCTGGGCAGCAGGTTATCAACTTGATCGCGACTTGCTGCTGACATGCTGTTGGAAAGTCACCCAGAACGCATGCCTGCTGGATGAGCGGATCGATTATCACTCGGCGACATTAGAACTCCAAAAGCTGGAGGTCTCTTTGGCAAGCCGACATCGATCATTTTTCAGAAAAACAGGAGCGTGTGTTGTGGTGGTGTGTGCCTCCATCAGTGGACAGCTATGGTGGCTGGACCAACAGACAGAAACAATCACCAAACAGGGATTACAGGCGACTCTCACATCACCCCAGACACAACTCACGTCATTATCCATCACCTCTGTAGCCCCCGATTATTTTAATGATAAGGCGGCTCTGGATCGCGACGTGTATCTCGCCGATGGTGGTGTGGAGATTTCTGGTAACGTCCAAGCTTCGTCCGAGGATGTGCAGATTATTGTTGAGGGCGTTCCCATCCAAACCGTGTCAAGGGAGTCTGATTTTCACGGGAAACATAGCGGGCTCAAAGCAGGAACAAGACACTATCAGATTGACATACTCAACCAGACCTTGTTCACCGGCGAGATTCTCGTCGTGGAGGATGACCCGGCGATCATTCGAATAGACTGGCCAGAAGCGAAGATCTATTGTACACGCGATGCTGACATCATGATTCCCGTGTTCGCTCAGGATAACTGGCAACTAACAGCATGTCGCGTATTGGGAAATGACGAAACGCTCATCCAGCGGACTTTATCCGGAGAAAAAGATCTGACGTTGATTGTGCACATCGATGTCGGTCAAATGCATCTCGAACCTGGCCAGCAAAGCATGATTGAAGTGGAAATCAGGGATGGAAAGGAGCGACCGGAAGAATTGTACGCACAATTGGCAGTCGAGATTATCAGTCGAGAAGCATCAATCTCAAGGCTTCAGGAGGAATTGCGGCATCAGCGTAGATCACTAGAGCAATGGCGCCAACAATGGTCATCGATGAGCGATTTGTCTGGAGTAACAAGGACATTGAATGATTTGGGATGGAATGATCGCCATCTCTCAAAGCCCACGTTGCATCCACTCCTCGCGCGGGGATACGGACTCAGTCGTGATGATCAGATCATCAAAGACGCCGTAATCTTGTGCGTAGAAGAGTTTGAACAAAAACTGTCTGCTTCGATTTCGAAACCAGAATCTCTGGTGCAGACACTTGACGAACTTCTCCTGGCATTTAATACCGTTGAACAACTCTTGCAGGGAGAAAATGCCCTGCGATTACTGGTCGAGACGCTCGCAGAAATCACACAAAATCCAAAGCTGGCTCAAGAGCGTCTGACCAGATTGCAAGACTTGCTGCGCCGGCTGAAAACAGAACTAGTTGACACTGCCGATGGGCTCACAGAAGACGACTGGAATTGGTCGTTGGAACAATGGCAAATACTCGGATGGCTGGCCCGAAACGCTGAGCAGAACGTTGTTTCTACATTTTCCAAACGCTGGCTGCAGGGGCTTATGGCACTTCAGGAGCAACGACTGAATTCAGCCCTGGCTGAGGTTTCTTCTCAAGGATTTTCTATTGAAATTGCAGGAGGTACGTTCTCCCCACAACGAGCCGACAACTCGTCGACGCAAGCCCATGACAATTCCACCTCGACCGAATCAACGCCAGGCGAGCAAGGAGTGGGAGCAGGACTGGGGCAAACAGGAGGCCCGGTGACCTCTGTCCAGTCGGAACTGAGCCCCGAAGTGCTTTCGCGATGGGGAAACTGGGATGCCCGTCATGATATTGATTGGCAATTCCTGCGTGATTGCCCGATCCCGGACGACTTCGCCCAAGCCATTGGAGCGTATTACCGTGAGATTTCTAAGCAAAGTCAATGAAATCAAGTCGTCAAGGCTATCAACGTCGAAGGGATCGTAGTATGCTGGGGCGTTTTGACACTCCGCTGGTTAAAGTCGATTCTTTCGTCAGTCACACAGATTGATGGGGGCCCCAAGGTGTGTCTGTTTTTTCTTCAAAGTGATGTATGAACGAACCGATTGATGCTGTTGACGCTGAAGACCCCGTAGTTCCTGAAGAGACGATGCGTTTGCAGCGTTATATGGCAGCGGCTGGATTGGGCTCGCGTCGCAAATGTGAAGCAATCATTCAAGAGGGACGTGTCTCCATTGATGGAGTGCAAATTACCGACGTAGGGGTGAAAGTCAACCCGCGCACCCAGGTGGTCGAGTATGATGGTGAACCGCTGAAGATGGCGCGGAAAACCTATTATCTGCTCAATAAACCCAAAGGCTTGTTGTGTACCAATTATGATCCCGATCATCGTCCGCTGGTGATGGATCTGTTTTCGAAAATTGAAAAGCGTCTCTTCACCGTTGGGCGTCTCGACGAAGACAGCGAAGGCCTCCTGCTGGTCACGAACGATGGCGAGTTTGCCAATCGGCTGGCACATCCCCGCTACCGCGTACGTCGGAAATACGAAGTTCAAGTCGCCGGCAACCCGACCATGGAAA
>JBGSVC010000644.1:0-3354 GCA_041753175.1 Planctomycetaceae bacterium | reverse complement strand
GGCAGAAGGGACTCTCGAAGAGATGGCCACGAAATATCATCAGCCAGATATGGAAGAATTGTTTTTTGACCTGATTGCGGCCCACGAACGTCAGCTCCTGTCAGCAGGTGAGCAAGCTGCTGAGGGATCGACTGAACACGTGGGGTGACGAACGTCGGCGTTGTGCCCCTGCCCTGGAATAATCCACCTGATTGAGAACGTCTCCGGTCTTTGTGACAACGATCCTGAACCTCCACTAGAAAAATGACCAGACCATGCGTTGGCGAAACATCAAGCTGATTTTTCATCGAGAGGTTTCAGATCAACTGCGTGATCGGCGCACCCTGTTTATGGTAGCGGTCTTGCCGTTGCTATTATATCCGGCGCTGGGAATCGGGATGTTGAACATGACGCTGCTGTTTTCAGAACAGCCGCGGACGGTGGTGATCCTGGGCAATGACGACCTGCCCCCCCCTGCCCTGTTGAGTCCTGATGGTGAGCGTTTTGATACGCGCTGGTTTGATGTCCCTACCGATACCGAAAAACTGATTGTCGTGACTGATGCCCATTCAAAGATGGACGACAACAAAGAAGACAAAGAGATTACTGGTGAGACTAAAACACCTAGTTCGTCTTCAAAAAATTCCATCGACAAGGAAGAGTTGCTCAGCGATGCTCAGGCGATTTCCAAATTAGCGGAAGCGTATTACCAGACCCAGCAGGAAATTCACGCAGCGAATCAGCCGACTGAGGAAAGCCAAACGCGGCTGGATGATTTGCAGCGTCAGATGGGTGAGGCATTTCGAACCAGTCAGGCGGATGTGATCATCATTTTTCCTCCTGGTTTTTCCGAGCAATTACGACAGGAGAATCAGGAACTGGTGGATCGACGAACAGACTGGGCCAGCAGCCCTTTGAAGCGTCGTCCGATGATCTTACACAACAATGCCGACGAGCGTTCAGACATTGCTTATCGTCGCGTGAGTGGCGCCTTTGAAGAATGGGAACGAGAGGTTTTGAAGTCGCGGCTCGAACAGGCGTCATTGCCCCAAGATTTATCAAACCCGATTGACGTTCAGAGAATTGATGTCGCTCAGGAAGATCAGATTTCTGCGAATGTGTGGAGCAAACTGTTTCCGGCGCTGTTGGTGATTATGTCGGTGACGGGTGCGTTTTATCCGGCGATCGATCTGGGAGCAGGCGAAAAAGAGCGGGGCACGATGGAGACACTGCTGATTTGCCCGGCGACGCGTGCGGAGATCGTCATTGGGAAATTTTTGACGGTCATGGTGTTTAGTATCTGCACGGCGATCTTGAATCTGGTGAGCATGGGGATGACTGGATCGCATATGCTCTCGATGGCGGGTGGTCAGCAGAGTTTGAGTCGTCTGGGGAGCGTGGCGTTTCCTGGATTTATTCCGCTCATGTGGGTGTTGTTATTGGCGATTCCGATCGCTGCGCTGTTCAGCGCATTAAGTCTGGCGTTTGCAATTTTTGCGCGGAGCAGCAAAGAGGGACAATACTATTTAACGCCGTTACTGTTGGTGTCGATGGGGATCACCGTTTTCTGTTTATCGCCGGCCAATGAGCTGACACCCTTTTATAGTGTTTTGCCGATCATGGGGCCTTTTTTACTGCTCAAGGGTCTGTTGTTGAATTCTGCAGGTGGTCCATCGCTGTTGCCTTATGCTGTGCCGGTGTTGGTTTCGAGTTCGATTTATTCACTGCTGGCGCTCTCGTGGGCCATTGAGCAGTTTCGGCGTGAGGATGTGTTGTTTCGCGAGTCGGAACGATTCGAGATCAAGCTGTGGTTGCGTCATCTTTTGCGAGATAAAGAAGAGTTTCCCGGGTTTTCGGAGGGGCTGTTTTGTTTTGTCCTGGTGATGCTGTTGCAGTTTGCGTTGATGAACGTGTTCGGCCAAGCCTTTTTGACGGCTGCTCCCGGTCAACAGGGTTTGCGGATGATGCAATTGTTGATTGTGCAACAACTCGTCGTGATTGCGTTCCCGGCGCTGGTGATGGCGATCATGTTGACGACCAACCCGCTCAAGACTTTACGGCTGACAACTCCCCGTATTGCACCATTGATATTGGCGATGATTCTGCCGCTGACGCTCCATCCTCTGGCGCTGGAACTTCAAAAGCAGCTAGTCTGGTTTTTTCCTCCGTTGCCAGAACATGCGATGGCGGCGATGCAGACGATGGCCGACCCGACCATTTCTTACTGGTTTGTCTTGCTGACGTTTGCCTTGGCTCCGGGGATTTGTGAGGAATTGTGTTTTCGCGGGTTTATCTTGCGAGGGCTACAACATTCCCGGAAACTGTGGTTGCCGATTTTTCTGTCGGCGTTTTGTTTCGGGATTATGCATATGATTCCTCAGCAGGTGTTCAATGCCTCGTTATTGGGGATTGTGTTGGGGATGCTGGCGGTCGCGGGCCGGAGCATTTATCCGGCGATGGTGTTTCACTTTTTGAATAATGCGTTGGCGACACTTCATGAAAAGAAATTCTTTATCGCGTCAACCGACGGAACATTAGCGACGTTTGTGAAAGTCGATGAGTCGGGGCTGCAGTATCAGTGGCCGACGTTGTTTTTATGTATTGTGGTCAGCGTCGTGCTTGTGAGTGTACTCGTACGTTTGTCGATCGCAGCACATTCCCAAGAATATCAAGGACGAGCGCGTGTCCAATGAGTAGTCAACACATCACGGAACTTGAAACTCAACTATCCCAGGGAACAGCCGAGGAGGCGATTGAGAAACTGATCCTGCAGATGTCTTCGCAGGATGATGCTCATGCTGTTTTATTGGCGCGACTGCTTAAACACAAATATGAACTCGGCTTGCCGCTGACTCAGCCGACATCGTTTGAGGATGTCCCTGAGAGATTGAAGTCGGAGTTTGAAAGGCGCTATGTTCATGAAGTGGAGACATTAGGAGAGGAACTGCTCTCGCGGCATCGGATCACACAGGCGTGGCAGTATTTTCGCGTGTTGGGAAAGAAGCAGCCGGTGGCAGACGCCATCGCGCAGATTCCAGCCGATGGAGTTCTTGATGATGAGACTGAAGAGATCATCAATCTTGCTGTTTACGAAGTTGTCCATCCGGCTCATGGGTTGAAGATGATGTTCCAGGCCAACGGGATGTGCAACACCGTGACCGCTTTTGACCAGATTTATCTGCAAATGTCGCCCGAGGAGCGAAGTGAAGCGGCTTCGTTTCTGGTGCGGGTGATGCACGATGAATTGACGCAGGCCGTGCGTCGTCATCTCGAAGAAAAAGTCGCGATGCTTGCTCCGGATTTATCGCTGAGAACGATGATCACAGAGCATCGCTGGATCTTTGAGAAAGGGGGATATCATCAGGATATCTCGCA
>JBGSVC010000643.1:0-7131 GCA_041753175.1 Planctomycetaceae bacterium | reverse complement strand
CGAGACTCGTTCCTCCCCGGAATAGGTGGTTTTGTGGGTGATACAATATTTCATGCCCGCTCCCCGGTGACGGTCACGATTTGACGGGGAATGCCCGAGTGAACCAGATATTTGCGATTAATAATATCACTGAAAGAACGCAGCAATAGTTCCAGCGCGTGCAATTTTTTGACCATCATCTCATCGGGAGCACGCACGAGATCCTGAAAGGTCATCTGTCGGACCAGATGAATTGTTTCATGCACGATACGCTTTTCATCCGAGACCAATGGATCGGAGATGTCGTGAGGAAGCCGATCGACGTGTGAGAGAATTGTGACCAGTTGATAGGCCAGCGAGTGTGGATTGGTTTCGTCAGTCAGCGCCAGGTCGAGCACGGCATGATGTTGCAGGGTATTGAGATATCGATTGCGATAGGTCATTTTGCAATCGAGAAGTTCTAGTAGTATTTTGAGAGTCAACTTGTTTCGGATCTGGTCGAGATTCATGACACTTTGAAGTGTTTTGGTGAGGTCTATGCCGCGCTGTACCCGTTTGCCCAGATCAATGAAACTCCAGGCTGGCCCCCGAATCATGCCTTCATTGATCAACCCGTTCACAGCCGCAAGGTTGAGCATGAGCGTCGTGAGATTGGTCATCGAATCGATGTGGTCATCGGAGAAGCGATGTGTGGCCATGTTGAGAAATTCGCTGCCCGTGGAATCAATTTGCTTCCAGGTTTCCGGCGAGAGCCAGTCGCGTGCCAGACCAGCCAGACGAATCATTTCACTGAGGGCAGCTCCCAGACCGTTGGCTTGTTTCTTATCGAAAATTTGTCCGGGGAGCACGGTTTCGAGGCCGGGCAGAGTTTTCTGCAAAACGGGGACGGCATAATCGGCTTCGATCAGTCCTTCGTCGGCCATCAGACGAATCAAAGGCTGCATCTCGGAGTTATCCATCGTACTCTCGATGGTCAAACGCTCCATCGACATGCGATAAAGTCGCGTCAGAAACTCGGAGCGTTCGATCGCCTGCCCCAACCAGTAAAGATTGTCTGCGATGCGGCTGGGGAAAAGAGCGCTGGTTCGTTTCAAAGGAACCGGATGATCATCAGGGGCCAGAAGGGTCACTGAGTCAATCGGACCATCAGCTAAGACCCACAGATCTTTGCTGCAATTTCCGGCGTTAATCGTCAGTTCCATGGGTTCGGTCGTGTTCGCAACCCGCACCAGTCCGCCGGGCATCTGATGATATCGGCCTTCATCGGCAACCAGATAAGTTCTGATCGCGGCGTGACTGCATTCCAGTTTTCCCCCCGACCAGACAGGAATTGAAGAACGCGAAACGCGGTTTTGAGCGATGAAATCCCAGGGATGCAAATCGATCTGACGTTTCAATTCCAATTTCTGTTCGGCTGTCAGCTTGTTGACGACATACTCTGTTCCACCGGCAGGCTGAAACGCTGATTTAATCACGATGTGGTCGAACTGGTTGTAGACCTCGTTTTTTTGTTGAGGATCACCACACCACCAGGTGAGGATGGAAGGCATCTGCAAATTTTCGCCAAGAAAATACTGAGCGAGTTTGGGAAGATAGGCCATCAGGATCGGCGATTCGACCAGTCCGCTTCCGGGGGTATTGCAGACCGTGACGTTGCCTTTTCGAATCGCCTGTAGCAAACCGGGGATGCCATGCGGGTCCATGCCTCCGAGTTCCAGTGGGTCGATCCCGCTTTCTCGGCCGCGAGAAAAGATGACGTCGACGGGCATCATGCCGGCCAGTGTTTTCATCCAGACGCGCTCATCTCTGACGGCAAGGTCTCCCCCTTCGACAAGAGTGAACCCCAGATAGCGAGCCAGAAACGCATCTTCGAAATAAAAGGGATGATGAGGCCCCATCGTGAGCAAAACGATGCGAGGATTCTGAGTCAATCGGGAGACACGATGTTTCAGACTGTTTTGAAGTCGTACAAAAAACGACGCCAGTCGCTGCACCCCCAACTGCTGTTTCATCTGGGGCATGGCCCGTGAGATGACCAGCCGGTTCTCCAAGGTATATCCAATCCCCGGAGGCGCTTCAGAGCGATCAGCCATGACGATAAATCGGCCATCTTCCAGTCGTGCCAATTCGGCTGAATAGACTGTCAGCGAATGAGTTTCCTGTTGATGCAGGTTGCAAAATGGCCGGAGGTATCGCTGATTGGCGTAGATAATTTCAGCAGGAAGAATTCGTTCTTTGATGAGTTTCTGCAGGCCGTATAAATCCTGGATCACTAGATTGAGCAGGCGTGCCCGCTGATCGAGACCGGTCTCGATGGTTTGCCATTCAGAAATATTGAGTACGAGCGGAATCAGATCAAGTTGCCAGGGTCTTTGGCCGGTCGTGACATTTTCGCTGAAGGCGTTGAACGTCACTCCATTTTCCTGCAGCATGCGTTCTGCAAAGGCGGAGCGTCGCGTGAGTTCATCGGGATTCAAACGCGAGAACAGTTTTGCAAACGTCTGCCAGCGCGGTCGCAGTTGTCCCTGGGCAGAATACAGCTCGTTGTAGACCCCCTGAGGAGACGAATATTCGAGCGTCAGGGATTCTTGCGAAGCGGAAATCATGGATGCGTAATTCTAAATCATGAAGACTTGTCTGGTTCGCGTATCATAAGTCTAAGTCCCCATGGGAAACAATCCCGGGTTGGCGTTCTTTCCTGTGGCAAGACGTATCTCGGGAGCGATTAATCCCAACGACGCAGATCCAATGTATGACGTACTTCGGAACTGAGCGTTGTCTGAATTGGCTGGAATGGACCTGGGGTATGACCAAACTTGAAAAACCTCGCCATACGTCGAGACTCTGCTTCAAGGGCATTGATCGGGAAGACAGAGGGGTTTAAGCCACCTGGATGATCGACATGATAACGACATCCTCCCAGAGACCGTCCCATGGGTTGGTCGACGAGATCGAAAACGAGAGGGGTATGAATGGGGATAGTGGGGTGTAAGCAACTCGGTGGTTGCCAGGCACGATAACGCACGCCGCAGACCCAGACACCGGGAATGGTTGTTTTTTGTAACGGAAGAATTCTTGAATTGCAGCAAATCGCATAGCGTTCCGAATACAAGTTGCGTACCAGAACCTGAACGCGTTCGACCGACGAATCGACGTAGCGTGTGGTGCCACCGCCACCGGGTTCTTCGCCGAGGACATACCAGGGTTCGATGGCTTGTCGGATCTCGATCTGAATGCCGTTGTATTCGACTTCTCCGACCAAAGGACAGCGGAAGTTGCTGAAGACTTTGAACCAATCTGCCTGAAAAGGAATACCCACGCTGTTGAGGTCTGCAATGACAGTGCTGAAGTCATTTTCCAGATAGTAGGGAAGCATGAAGCGATCATGCAAAGCCGTCCCCCATCGGGCTAATTTTTGATTGTAGGGTTTTTCGGCAAACATGGCGACCAGCGAACGGACGAGAAGTTGTTGTGCCAGACTCATCTGGGCATGCGGTGGCATTTCGAATCCACGCAGCTCGACCAAGCCCAGACGGCCAGCGGCGTGATCGGGAGAGTAGAGTTTGTCGATGCAGATTTCTGCGCGGTGTGTATTCCCGGTCAAGTCGACGAGCAGATGTCGGAAGACTCTGTCGACGATCCAGGGAGGAATCCATCCGGCTTCTGGAATCTGGTCGAAGGCGATTTCCAGTTCGTAAATCGAATCACGACGTCCTTCATCAATTCGAGGAGCCTGACTGGTTGGCCCAATGAATTGACCTGCAAACATGTAGGACAGCGAAGGATGATTGACCCAGTAACAAATTAAACTGCGTAATAAATCCGGTCGGTTGAGAAACGGACTCAGCGAAGGGGCTGGTCCTCCCATGACGATATGATTACCACCGCCGGTGCCCGTGTGTTTGCCATCGAGCTGGAATTTTTCGGTCCCCAGTCGGGTGAGCCTTGCTTCTTCGTAGAGTTCAAGAGTGATCTCTTTCATCTCATCCCAGTTGGAAGCAGGCTGGACGTTGACTTCGATCACTCCGGGGTCCGGAGTCACTTTGAGCATTTCCAGCCGTGGATCGAAGGGTGGAAGATAGCCTTCGAGGACCACCGGCTGATTGAGTGCTTCTGCGGTTTGTTCGATGGCAGCGACCAAAGCCAGATAGTCTTCCAGAATCCCCATGGGAGGCATGAAGACGTGCAAACGACCGTTTCGGTGCTCAACACACAGCGCCGTGCGAACGACGTCGGTTGACCATTCCTGACGCTCTGGAACAACTTTCTCCTCACGCGTTAATCGATCACGCCATTCCTTGAGTGTTTCCTGAGGTTGATCCAATTCGAGCGCAGAGAGTTTATTGCGAGCCTGCTCGCGAATCGACACTGTTGGCGAATCGAGATGAATCGGCTTGACGGCTCTGCGAATTTCCTGATACGTCGGCAGGGGGACTCGTCCTTCGAAGGGGTCTCGTTCGTAGATATCAGGGCCTTGAACGGTGGACTTGATAGGGAGCGCATCCAGTGGAAGTCGCAAGCCGATGGGGGAATCGCCCGGGATCAGAAACAGCCTCTGACTTCGAAAAGGCCACGGTCCTGAACGCCAGCGTGGTGCCGACTGCCACCACGCGCGTGTGAGCGGAAGGACGTAACCGACAGGCCGCGCAACACCTCGTTCGATGATCTGCGCCAGTCGTCGACGGTCTTCGTCTTTTGAGAGATCATGCTTGGCCAGATCAACGTCGACAGGCAATTTTTGTTCTTGAGTAATGACCTGCCAGACATCCTCGTAAGCCGGACGTATCCAGTTGCCTTCGACTTCCAGACGATCAGCGAGTTCACATAAAAACGCCCCGGCCTCCTGATCGGTGACTTCTTCGGGATGCATTTCAGGGTTTTGAAGTTGAGGATTGGTCCACAGAGGCTGGCCGTCTTTTCTCCACAAACACGTATAAGCCCAACGTGGCAATGATTCCCCGGGATACCATTTCCCTTGCCCCATGTGCAGCAAACCGCCAGGAGCAAAACGATCACGGAGTCGTTTCAAGAGTTCGGTCGACAAACGCTGTTTGTGGTGTCCGACGGCAGCGGTATTCCATTCGGCGCTTTCCATGTCGTCGATGGAGACGAATGTCGGTTCGCCCCCCATGGTAAGTTGCAACCCCAGGCCCTTGAGTCGTTTGTCGACCTGATAACCGGTATCATCAATTTTCTGCCATGTCTCTTCGGTATAGGGTTTGGTAACGCGAGGAGTTTCGAAAATCCGTGTGACTTTCATGTCAAAGTCGAATTCGACTTCGCTCTTAGTCACGCCTCCGGAAATAGGAGCTGCACTTTGCGGATCTGGGGTGGCAGCGAGTGGAATGTGCCCTTCGCCAGTCAGTAGACCAGAGGTCGGATCCATGCCGATCCAGCCTGCACCAGGAAAATAGACTTCGGTCCAGGCGTGGAGGTCTGTAAAGTCTGTCGTCGGGCCTTCGGGGCCTTCGAGAGGTTTTTGATCGGGGGCCAATTGAATCAGATAGCCCGAGACGAACCTGGCAGCCAGCCCCAGATGTCGCAGGAGTTGGACAAGCAGCCATGCAGAATCCCGGCAGGACCCCAGACGTTTTTCGAGCGTTTCATGAGGTGTTTGAACACCTGGCTCCATGCGAATGATATAGTCGATGTCGGCCTGGAGACGCTGATTGAGTTCGACCAGAAAAGTTACAGATTTGCGTTCTCGACGATCCACACCCGCCAGATATTTTTCAAACAGCGGACCTTCGTCTTTAATTTCCAAAAAAGGTTTGAGGTCTTTTTTGAGGATGGGATCGTATTCGAAGGGGTATTTTTCAGCGTATTCTTCGACGAAAAAATCGAACGGATTGATGACCGTCATATCGGCAACCAAATCGACGGCGACGCTGAAGACGCGTGTCTGCTGGTGAAAGACAAGTCGCGCCAGATAATTGCTGAAAGGATCCTGCTGCCAGTTCAGAAAGTGATCCTGGGGCGTGATGGAAAGTGAGTAGCTGACGATCGGCGTACGAGCGTGGGGTGCAGGACGCAAACGAACTACCTGAGACCCCAGGGTGACAAGTCGGTCGTAGGTATAAGTCGTTTTATGATGTAAGGCGACGCGTATCGACATGCAATTCTTTCGTGGGTGGCTATCTGTTCGTCAACCAGTCAGGACTGCAAACTCCATTTTGACCAGCCCTGAATCGCGATCCGTCGGTGTGTTGAGAAAGGTCTGACGGATCATTTCCAGTGGAATAACGTTGGTAATTCAAATCTGACAAAGGCAGCGAACACTTTGCCGTGATCCAACTCAAGACTGCGATTGAGACTGTGTTTGACTATAAGGTGGAGTGACTTCGAAATAGGAATGGTAAAGTGCAATCCCGATATCGTTCAGGCGAGACTGGATGCTGTCGATAAACTCGTGAAGTCCGTTATTGATAAGTTCATCGATAGAGATCTCCGTGAGTTCCTGCCTGAGAGAGGCCAATTGATAGGCAGGGTTATGGAGTTCATCAGAGGGCTGATGGGCCATCTGATGTCCCGAATCGATGATAATGGAGGCCAGACATGCTTCCGAAGTCGCCACACAATAGCGGGCAGATCGAGGAAAGTCTTTGTCAAGCAGTAAAAACTCGGCGACTTTTTTGGGTTCGATCCGACCATAGCGTTTGCGATACATGAGCAGCGCGCTGCTGGATTCCAACAGTGAAGACCATTGCACGACATCTACTGTTGAGCCGACTTGAGAGATGTCGGGCAAAAGAACGAAGTATTTGACATCGAGAATGCGTGTTGTCTTATCAGCCCGTTCCAGCAGACGGCCCATGGTGGCGTAGTTCCAGGCCTCGCCGTGCGACATGGTCGCTTCCATCGAGCCGATCACTTGATGACTGGATCGCTTGACTCGTTCCAGAAACTGTGCCGGATTGCGGATGATTTCTTCAATATGTTGTTCGGATTCTCGCACACGCAGGTAAAAGCGGTTAATCGCTTCCCACATGGAAACACTGATGACTTCGCGAATCGTGCGGGCATTTTCGCGAGACTTCAGCAGACAGGAAAGAATGGAGTTCGGATTTTCCTTGTCGAAGGTCAAGAATTTCAGCACATTGCGGCGGGAGTAGCTGGTGTAGAGTTTTTCAAACTCTTTTTCGTCTCCGTTGG
>JBGSVC010000642.1:0-13043 GCA_041753175.1 Planctomycetaceae bacterium | reverse complement strand
CCCTCTCCTTTGCTGTCGCCCATTTTCAACATTCACTCCGCGGCAATGATTCCCTCCAGGATCAACTCTTCGTTCAAACCACCTCCGCACACATCGGCTTCCCCTGTTTCTGCCAAAACGCCGACTGGCAACAACAAACCCCCTCTGAATCTCTCGCCAGACAACTCCGCTACGACTTCCTGACACAGACCGCCCACGCACAACACTGCGCTCTGGTCATGACGGCACACCACGCCGACGATACCGTCGAAACAGTCCTCCATCACCTCATGCGCGGTTCCACTCTGGCCGGGCTCGCCGGCATTCCTCAGTCCCGACAACTCAACCCACATCTCCGCCTCGAACGCCCCCTCCTTCCCTTCACTAAAAACCAGCTCCTCGACTATCTGACCTCCCTGTCTCAACCCTTTCGCACCGACCACACGAATCTCGAATCCCACCACACCCGCAACCGCATCCGCAATCAGCTCATCCCAATGTTGCAACAACAGTTCAATCCCCAACTCATCCCCGCCATCCTCCGACTTTCCCGACAGGCCGCCGAGGTCCAACACTATCTGGAGACGATTTCACTGTCTGTCCTCCAGGAAGCCCTCCTCGAACAAACTCCAAACTCCTGCCGCTTATCCACCCACCTCCTCACCAGACATCCTGAACTCATCCAACGGGAAGTCTTTGTCACACTCTGGAAACTCCAACATTGGGGACGTCAGAAAATGACCTTTCCCCACTGGCAACAACTCTCAGAAAGTCTGCTCAAGACACATCATCAATTCGACCTCCCCGGACCCATTCACGTCCACAAACACCATCAACTTCTCCATCTCCACGCCCCATCTCTCGTCCACAACTCCTCCTCGACCACTCCCCAGGACTCCGATTATCCATAATTCACATTTGATCTGTGTGGAAATTTTCTCAACCCCCCGTTACGATGAAGATCCTTTTGGCGAAGGATCACAGTCGCTCATTTGCAGACGCTCAACGTCTTGTTTCTAAACACCCCTCCGCCAAATTTTGACACCCTGGACGTACCACCACACGAATGGATGCCACACATCTGACCTCCGGAGAGAAGTGATGACCGAACGAAAACCGCCCGTCAATACCACCCCCATCGAAGATGCACACGTCGCTGCCGACTATGCACAATCCAGAACACTCGAAAAACCTTCCTACCTCCTCTTCTGGGGATGCTTCATCGCCCTCATCACCACCTCCTTCGGCTTCGTCGGACGTCTGTTTCTGATCGGTGAATGGTCCGAACTCTACGGCCTCGACCCCGCACAAGCCGGACGACTCGTCGGCATCGGGATCTGGCCCTTCGCAGTCAGTATCATCCTCTTCAGTCTCATCATCGATCGCATTGGCTACAAAGTCGCCATGTATTTCGCATTCCTCGGTCACCTCTCCTGGGTCGGTATGGCCGCTGCCGCCTACTACGCCCCCGACAAGCAAACCTCCTTCCAATACCTCTACTGGGGCAGCTTGATCCTCGGACTGGCCAACGGGACCATCGAAGCCTTCATCAACCCCGTTGTCGCCACCATGTTCTCTCATAACAAAACCAAATGGCTCAACATCCTCCACGCCGGCTGGCCTGGCGGGCTTGTCCTCTGCGGAATCCTGGTCATCTTCCTCAACGACCTCGAATGGATTTACAAAGTCGGACTCATCGCCATCCCCACCCTCATCTACGGCATCATGCTCACCCCCTGGAAAGTCCCCGTCAACGAACGCGTCGCCTCGGGCGTCACCTACCGACAGATGCTTCAGGAATTCGGCATCCTCGGTGCCGCCGTCGTCAGCCTCCTGCTCACACTCCAAGTCTTTGACTTCATGAAACTCTTCGAATCATTCAACGCCAACGACCCCACAACCAAAAACATCTTTATCGGCGTCGGCATCGCCCTCGTCGTCGCCTTCGGCCTCTATACCCAACGCCTCGGACGTCCTCTCCTCTTCTTCCTGATCCTCATCATGATGCCACTGGCTACTACAGAAATCGGCACCGATGGATGGATCACCAGCATCATGGATGAGGTCGCCAAAACCAACAACTTCCACCCCGGCTGGGTTCTCGTCTACACCTCCGCCATCATGCTCGTCCTCCGCTTTTTCGCCGGTGCCATCGTCCACAAAATCTCTCCTCTGGGACTGTTAACCGTCTCCTGTCTGCTCGCCATCGGCGGTCTTTATTACCTCTCCTTCGCAGAAGGCATGATGATCTTCGCTGCCGCCACTCTCTACGGCGTTGGCAAAACTTTCTTCTGGCCCACCATGCTCGGCGTTACCGCTGAACAATGCCCACGGGGAGGCGCCTTCACTCTTAACGCCATCAGCGGCATCGGCATGTTAGCCGTCGGAACTCTGGGATCTGCCTACATCGGCAAACTTCAGGTCCAAAACGAAAACATCGCCGTCGCATCCAGCCAGGAACTCAACGAACTTGTCCCAGGCCTCGTCAAACAAGACGGCAACCTCACCATCACCGAACCACGCAGTGTCTACGAAGTCATCAAATACGATGGCATCTCCGAAGAATTGCTCAACGCCAAAATTGAAAAAATCCCCGCCGAAGAACAGCCTAAAGCGCAACAACTCATCGCAGAAGTCCGCAAAAACAGTGTCCAAACCACACTCGCCGACATGATCTACTTCCCGTTGACCATGCTCGCCGGATACATCCTGCTCATCCTCTACTTCGCAGCTCGCGGCGGCTACAAAGCGCAGCATATCGGCGATGATCACACCTTCAACGAACACGTCGTTGAGCCTCAGCCCGTAACTGCCTCCTGATCCCCCTTCTCGCACATACTCTAATACAGGCGGTGAATCAGCTTCTGAGTCACCGCCTGGCTCTTGCGCCCACTGCAAACTCAGAAGTAACCCGTTGTTTTTCCACGGCCTGCCAGGATGTCATCTGGCCACACATCTCCGCTCATGCTATCTTCGCAGTCTCGTCATGAAGTTTCTATTAAGGAGTCTGAGATGGAACTCAACAACCGCGTTATCATCATCACCGGCGGCGGTGCGGGCATCGGTCGAGCGATGGGCCAGCGATTTGCCCAGGAAAACCCGAAAGGGATCGTCGTTGCAGATATTGATCCCGTCTCGGCCTGTCAGACCGCCCAGGAAATCGGCGGCATCCCCTTCGTCGGAGATCTCACCTCTGAAGATGATGTCAGACGTCTCGTCAAATTCACCGAAGACGAACTCGGACCCGTCGACCTCTACTGTGCCAACGCCGGATTGACCTACAAAGGGGGCATCGAACTCCCCGACGCCGATTGGCAACGACTCTGGCAACTCCATGTCATGTCCATCGTCTATGCCTCACGCATGCTCATCCCTTCCATGCTCGAAAGAGGCTCAGGCTATTTCCTACTCACGTCCTCCGCAGCAGGACTCCTCACAGAAATCGGCTCTGCCGCCTACTCAGTCACCAAACACGCCACCGTCGCCCTCGGCGAATGGCTCGCCATTCAATACCAGCGCAAAGGCATCGGCGTCTCCTGTCTCTGCCCCGCCGGAGTCGACACCGGCTTCCTCGACCACGAAGACCCCATCCACCAGTTCCTTCACATGAGCTCCGTCACCTGTGAGCAGGTCGCTGAAATCGTCGTCGAAGGCATTCGTCAAGAAACCTTCCTCCTCCTCACTCACCCAGAAGTCGGCGAATTCTTCGAATACAAAACCAAAGACTACCCCAAATGGCTCTCTGGCTTCGCTCGTCTCAACGAAAAAATGCAGAAAAAAGTCACCGCTTCCCCCTCAGCGACCATCGCCACTTCGGCCAATTCTCATTGACAATCAACCTCGCTGCATCTCAACTGCCGATTTCCTCCCACAACCGTCGCGCTGCCAGATCCGCTTGATGGATCACTTCCGGCAGTCCAACCCCATGGAGCGCATTGCCCGCCAGCGCAAACGCGCGTAGACCCCGAAGTCGTTCCTCGATCCCCGCAATCCGCCCTTGATGCCCCAGAGAATACTGCGGCATACTCCGATTCCATCGAGCCACACGCGTAAACTCCGGCCCACCTTGCATCCCGAAGATCTCCTTCAACTCCTCCATCACCAGCCAAACAATCTCCTCATCAGAACGCGCCAGGTAGTCAGGCTGCATCGCCCCCCCAACGAATGTCCGCAAAATCACCTTCCCCTCAGGAGCACGGCCATCAAACTTGCGAGACAAACACGAAACCGCCAGTATCTTTCGATTCTCCACGATCGGCACCACCAGACCAAACGCATCCAGGGGATGTCGAAACTGCTCCAGGCGATGCCCGCTGACCACAATCGCCGTCGACGCATACTCGATTTCTTTCAATGACTCCGAGAGCACAGCATCCTCATGCTGCAGCAAATCAGCCGCTCGATACATCGGCACAGCCATCACCACACCATCAAAATCTTCAGACGTACTCTCATGACTCGGGGTCTTGTCAAACTCCAGTCGCCACCCTGTCGACGACTCGCTCCGCCGACTCAAACCCTTCACCGCACAATTCAAACTCAGCACATGCTTCGATTGAATCTGCAACGCCAAACCATCCAGCAATTCAGACATCCCGTTTCGAAGTGACATAAACAGCGAATAACGCGCCCCACTCGCCGCCTGATCCACTCCCCCAGACTTTGACAGCCGATTCTCCGCACGCAGCGCCCGGATCACACTTCCAAATCGCTGTTCCATCTCCACAAATCGAGGCAACGTGGCTTTTAACGACAACTTCTCAGGGTCTGATGTATAGATCCCCCCCACCATCGGCTGGGCGATCCGTTCCAGCATCTCTCGTCCAAACCGACGACGCACAAACGATGCCAGCGACTCATCGTCAAGTTCAGGGCCGGCAGGAAGAATGTATTCGCAACACGCTCGTAACTTCCCCACAGGAGATAACAACGGCGAACACAAAAACGGCCACAACCGGGCCGGTGCCAGCAAATTGAACCCCATCGGCGTGACCACCGGCTTGCCACCATGCAAGATATACGACTTGCGATAACGCGCATTCGTCGTGATCAGTTGATCCCACAGCCCCAGTTCCTTAACCAGATCCAACGCATACGGCTTATTCGTAATGAAGGAATCAGCCCCCGTTTCTATCAGGTAATCCTCCACACGCTCACTTCCAAATACCCCCCCATAACGCGACGATCCTTCAAAGATCTTTAACTCAATCCGACGACCTGTCTGTTCAGACAGCTTCATCAATCGAAACCCCGCACTCAGTCCCGAGAGCCCCCCACCCACAACAGCAATCCGCAACCGCTCAGCGCTTCTGGTCATCGTGCGCCCATTTCATGCACCATCTTGACCAGCGCCTTGACATGATCGGGATTCATCTCGGGCATCACCCCATGTCCCAGATTGAAAATATGCCCCTCCCGCCCCTTGGCTCCATCGAGCACCGCCTTGGCTTTTTCTTTTATCACCGGCAAATCCGCAAACAGCACGATCGGATCAAGATTCCCCTGCACTCCCACATCATCACCAAGAATGTCCCACGCCTGTCTCATCGACATCCGCCAGTCAATCCCCATCACCGCGCCACCCGCCTGTTTCTGATAAGGCAGTAACGCCGGATTCCCCGTCAGAAAATTGATTACCGGAGCACCGCACACCAGTTCAATCAGCATCTTGGTATAAGGCATCACATACTCACGATAGTCCTCACACGACAAACACCCCGCCCAACTATCAAAGATCTGGACCGCCTGACACCCCGCCGCGATCTGCTCATTCAGATAACGTGCCAAACTCCGCACCAGCTTTTCCATCAATGTCTTCCAGGCCACCGGATCAGTCAGCATCAATTTTTTTGTCGCCACATAATTCTTCGACCCACCACCTTCAATCGCATACGAAGCCAACGTAAACGGTGCCCCCGCAAATCCTAACAGCGGAATATCAACAGGCAGATCACGACGAATCAACTGCACCGCTTCATACACGTATCCCAGCACCTTCGGATCTTCCAACTCACGCAGACGATCAATCGCTCCATCCAACTTGAGCGGATTATGGATCACTGGCCCTTCACCTTTTTGATACTCCAGATCAAAACCCATCGGTTGTAAAATCGGCAACAGGTCCGCAAACAAGATCGCCGCATCCACCCCCAGAATCCTCTGCGCATCCAACGTCACCTCTGCCGCCAATTCCGGTCGCTGGCACAACTCCAGAAATGTCACCTTCTCCCGCACAGCACGATACTCAGGCAAATAGCGCCCCGCCTGCCTCATGATCCAGATCGGCGTCGTATCCACAGCTTCTCGACGAACTGCTTTCAAAAAGCGCGAATTCCACAGACGTTCATCCATCTTCACAGCCGCGTTCATTGTCGACATCAGTTCCATTTCCATCAGAGGGTGATAACTCAGCCCCCTATTGTAGCCCCTCGCCCGGCCGACAGAAATGCAACACTCCTCCTCTTACACACTCTCCTGCAGAGTTTTTTAACTCTCATCAAGCCCTCACCACTCACTCCGACTTCAAATAAACACTCAACATGTCAACCGTCCCAGGATCACTCAATGTCAACTTCCCAAACCCACGCACCGCACCACAAGCCACCGCTTCCGTCTGATACTCTTCATAGTTGGTAATCAACATGACCGGCATCTCGGCCAGCCCTGCATCACGCTTCATCGCTTTGATGATTTCGAGCCCATCCGTGTAATCGGCATCAAGCTTCCGATTGATCAGCACAAGAGCAAACGTCTCACGCGACATCAGTTCCAGCGCATCACTCGCAGTGGCGGCAGTCTGAATCCCCACATCAAAATGACTCTTCAACAGCCGATCCAACGCAGATTGATCAGGGCGACACTGTCCTACACTCAACACTTTAGAAACCATCGATTCTCAACATCCCCAAAAAACCAGTCGCGATGTATTCAGCACCAATAGCGATATTTTTCTCAACACCACCTCAGAGGCAAAACTCAAAAAAGACCAGCAGCTTTCAGCAATGATAGCCCAGTTGCAAATTTTCTACTCATTATTAAATCCGACGAATCGCGACAAGTCAATCCAAAGCCAGCAACATGCGTCCACCTCCGCCTACAAACAAAAAGAGCGTTTCGGACGGGCGATGTCCGAAACGCTCTGCGGATGGCGTGATGAATGCGGGCCAGTATTCATCACACTAAAAAAAACATATGCATGATCCATGCCAATAAGATCCTTTTCCCATAACACAATTCAAAGACTGACTTTACAAATTAACAACCATTTTTCACTCCTCCAGACCTGTCTTATCTGAATACAGCCTGCTGTATTAAAATCATGCGTTTATCCTCACCAGCTAAAATAGTCTTCACCGCCAAATGACAAACGCCACACCTCTTCACGACTAAAATCCCGTATCATTCATTTTCCCAAAGTTTTCATCAATAAGAAAATAAAGATAAGAATCAGTTGAACCGTTCTCCTCAATCTCCCCATAATCAATAGGATGAATTTCTCTACGTCAAGCTTCTCCTCGAAAGGACCCCGCATGCCTGCTTGCAATCTATTTCGCACGACCAAACACAAAGCGTTGTTGTCTCTCCTCAATGTCTGCCTGTTAAGTTGTCTGTCCACATCCGCGTTCGCACAAAAGCCCGTCCTCACTGAAGGCGGACCCGTCGAATCTTCTGTTCAACCCTCAACACAAACCACTGACCCTGTCAAAAAGCCCACCCGAGAATTGAACACGCTCAACGAGCGACAAATCAACGCCGGATGGAAACTCCTCTTCGATGGCAAAACTCTCGACGGTTGGAAAATCTATCAAGCTGACAAACCTGTCGACGGCGAACATTGGAAAGTCGAAAATGGAGCCATGTCGTTAGTCGCGCCCGATGGCAAGCAAAATCTCATCACTGCCGATGAATTCGAAAACTTCGAACTCGCTCTCGACTTCAAAATCTCTGAAGGTGGAAACAGTGGCATTATCTTCCACTGCGACCAATCAACCCCACAACCCTACATGACAGGCCCTGAAGTCCAGGTCCTCGACAACATCGGAAACACCAAAGAACCTCAAAAAACCGGCTACCTCTACGCCCTCTATAAACCCGAAGAAGGCGTCGATCCCTACAAAGAAGGCAAATGGAATCACCTCGTCGTCCATATCGACACCGAAGGCAGTTGGGTCAAACTCAACGGCGAAAAAATGTGCGACTTTGTCATCGGCAGCGACGACTGGAATGAAAAAGTCGCCGCCAGCAAATTCAGCAAATGGGAAAAATTTGGCACCCTCAAAAAAGGTCACATCTGTCTTCAAGACCATAACGATGCCATTTCCTTCCGCAACATCATGATTCGTGAACTCGAATAATCGTCTCTGAGTCGTTTACCATCATCCATCTAATCAGCGCTGGCACAAATGTGTCAGCGTTTTTTTATGCACTCGTCACTCTCCGGCCAGGATATCAATCCGCTCCTCTTCAATCCGATAGCCCAAACCCACAGGCCGACAGATCAACTCCAAAAACGCATCTACCTTCAACCGGTCCGCTTTCACAACGATTGGCTTCGACAACGTCTCCTCATCAATCGATTCTGAAATCACGATCTCAATTCCAGAATCCACCATCACCTGAAAAATATCCTTGACCCGCGCCCGCTCTACATGCAACGTAAACTCCCGCTGAGACAACGGCACCACTTTACGGGGACTTTTTTCAACTTGATCTGCTGGCTTTTTCAAACCTCTGTCTGCAAATCTTTGTTGCAGCTCTTCCAGAGTTTCCAAACGCACGAGCTGTACGAGAATCTCACTCCCGCTCCCCCCTCCCGGCTCGACGTGAAGCGTCAACTCCGCTTCAAACAGCATTAACATCAACCCTTCCAATGGCGAGACATCCACCAACGCCCCCTCTGCCAGCAGGTCATAAGGCAATAGCGTCAATTCTCCAACATCACGCATGCGCCCCTGTTTGAGAATCTTTGAAACAACCTTCTCATAGGATTCAAAATCCTCCCAACTGATCTGTGTTTTCTCAAACGCAACCGTCAACGCCCGCACCCTCCCCGGCGGAGAACCAGTTTTCAACACTTCCCGAACATCTTCGATCTGTTTGAGCAGATAATCAATCCGAGGATCGTCTGTCAAAAAATACGTTTGACCAAGCACGATCAGTTTGAAATCTGACTGACCGGCAAGTTCCCCAAGCGCCCGATGCGCCGTCATATCCTTCAGATCCACACGCACCACCTGCTCCGGATCAACACGACGATCCAGCAACACGTTCACCCGAGCCTGCTCACTGATCAATCTCAACGCCGTCATCAACTCAATACGATCAAAATGCGCATTGACCCAGGTCTGTTGGCGTGCTTTCCATTCCTCCGCTGTCACACGACGAATCGCTTCACCTGCCATCCCTTTCGTCGACAACAAACCACCAACAACAGCCAGTAACAAAAAAAACACCAGTCCCCCCCTGCGGAAGAACTGGCGTTGATCAGACTTTGAGATCATATCGGGCTCAAAGAAAATGAGGGCTTCTTGAACTAGAGCATTCTGCACGTAGCCATAGCGGGTACTGGCGGCGCGCAAAGTGGGAAACAAAGGAGAAAAACGAACAAACGCCGCCACTGATACGCATAACGCGTACTAAAGAATCGCTTTGATCTTCTGCAGAAACTCTTTATTGGTTGGAAAGCGACTCAACGTCGCGGTCAATTGTTCCATCGCCTCGACTGGATTCATCGAAACCAGCGATCGACGCAACAACGTCACTCCTTCCAACGTCTCGCGATCCAGAATCTTCTCTTCACGACGAGTCCCTGATTTGGTCACATCAATAGCAGGCCAGATCCGGCGGTCAGCCAGATCACGACTCAACACCATTTCCATGTTTCCAGTTCCTTTGAATTCCTGGAAGATGACTTCATCCATTTGACTTCCCGTTTGAATCAGAGATGTCCCGACGATCGTCAATGAACCACCCTCATCAAAACGTCGAGCCTGGCCGAACATCTTCTTGGGAATATCCATCGCCTTGACATCCAGACCACCCGTCATCGTGCGACCCGTATTGCCCACCCATTTATTAAACGCCCGGGCAGTCCGGGTAATACTATCCAGCAGAATGAAGGCATCTCCACCCGCTTCGGCAATTCGCTTGCCGCGTTCAATAATCAGTTGACTGGTCCGCACATGACTTTCCACATCGCGATCCATCGAAGAAGCAATCACTTCTCCACGAACCAGACGTCGCATCTCTGTGACTTCCTCAGGACGTTCATCAATCAGCAATACAATCAAGTGACATTCTGGATGATTCACACTCACTGAATTCGCGATGTCCTGCAACAACATCGTCTTTCCAGTTCGTGGAGGAGCCACAATCAACGCCCGTTGTCCTTTACCAATTGGCGTCAACAGATCCATGATCCGTGTCGTCAACGGCGATGGTCCCGTTTCCAGCTTGATTTGCTCAAACGGGTTGATCGCGGTCAGCTCATCGAAGTTTTTAATCGACTCATATTCTTCCGGCGTACGACCATCGATCGTATGCAGTTCATGCAGGCGTGGACCCTGATTTCGTGAGCCGGCCCCAACATGTCCTTGAATCAACACCCCTTCTCGAAGGCGATACTTTTCAACCAGTGAGCTTGAGACGAATGGATCCTGCTCCTGAGAACCATAATCCGCCAGAGGATCTCGAATAAACCCATAACCCTTGGGATGCAACTCGAGCACACCCGAGTAAGTTCCGTTGATTTCGGGAACCGGCGTATTCGTTTGATAAGCCGACTTCGCCGTATAGTTACTGCGATTGTTCAGGGGTTTTCGGTTTTTAAACTTCCCACCCTGCTGACCTTGTCCACCACCTTGGCCACGGAACCCGCCATCACCTTGAGGTCGGTCATAACGCCCACCACGAGTGTCACCGCGTGATTGATCACCACCACGGTTATCACCACCGCGATTATCAGTCCCGCGATTATCACCGCCGCGGTTATCACCGCCGCGGTTATCGCCACCTCGGTTATCAACGCCGCGATTATCTCCAGGACGTGGTCGACGATCATTGCGATCCCGAAAACGCTGACCCCCACGATCCCGACGACCGGGAGGCTGGCTGGCTCCTCCACGTCGACGTTGTTCATAAGGGGGACGGGGTCTTGAATCTTCCGTCGAAATCGGCAAGTCTGCTGCGAAATCATCTGACTGATCAAAATTCTCAACCGGCGCTGGCCGATCAGAAGCCCCATAGTCGGAACGACGGTCATGCCCTCGACGACTGCTCTCCGGGCGGCCCCCTTCCACGCGACCACCTTCAGCTCGACGATATCCAGACGACCGGTTCTCACCTGATCGGTTTTCACTCGAACGGATCTCACTTGATCGACTCTCATGAGATCGACTTTCATGAGATCGAAGATCGCTTCGACGAGATGTCGAAGATGAGTCTGACGACAGCGGAGTTGAACTACGGGTCGAGGGAGATGGAGTTTGGGGCTCATCAAAGTCATCAAACGAAAGATCCAGTTCCTCATCTCGTTTGATAGGACGTCGAGAGGAAGACACAGGCTTCTGGCTCTCTTCCACCGGTTTTCCACCAGATCCACTCTCACGGCCGACATCATCAGCATGAGTCTCTATTAACGACTCGCCAAACTCTTCGTCCTGCGATGGCTTGCGAACACGAGCACGTCGCGTCGCACGGACGGGCTTGGATGCTTCGCTTTCCTGCTCAGGCGGATTTGCTTGGACAGGTTCAACTGCTGACTCTGTTGTCGTCCGACTTTTGCGAGTCCGACGTCGGTTTGGCAGAGATGTTTCAGAACTCTCAGTAGACATTCATAATCCCTTACATGCGGATCTGCAGACAGGCTTCAAAAAACTGCCGGACAGAACCCTTCATTTCTCAACTAAAAAAGCAATGGTTGGTAAATCAGAAAAATACGCGTTGACATAATACAAAGTGATCCAAAGACAGCGGAATGATGATCCGTTAACAGCCAGTTGAGTTTTTCAATGGGCTGCTTGATTCCAAGGATGGAATCATCAAAACGCCCGGTTTCAGGTGTTTTTGGAATGTTAAAAAGCAACAGGAGGTCGATTTTCAACAGACTGCTGACTGTTCCCGCTTGAAGTCAGTCAAGCAATCAATTCGATTAAAGACCTGTGCCCGACAGGCATGAGCCGAAAGAATCATGATCTTTTGAACGTCAAAAATTCCTGGCACTCACAAATAACGACCACGATCGATTGCTCTGCCAGGAGACTCTCCTGGAAACAATTCGTTCGCAAACCCATTATTACTAACTGACGTGTCATTGGGTGAGCAGCCCGTTGATATCATCAATGAACTGCATGATTCCTTAAATGGAATCAACTAAAACGCCAGGTTTCAGATGTTAATTGGACGGATGACATCCGGCACGAAGTCGAATTTCAACTGTCTGCAAGAGGTATGCCATCTGAGTCAAACAACCCAGAAGACACGCACCACACATAGAGATAACAAGATGCCGGGGAACCTGAGTCACACGATCATGAAACCTCAAAACACTTGAATCAAAAACGAAGGATCGTCAACAGACAATCGAGCAGGCAATAATCGGGGAAAAACAAGGCAGTTTGATGGTAGTACGCCCTGCGAGAGCTTAATGTCATTTCAGTCGAAATGACACTCTCCAAAAGGAGACTAAATATCCTTCATACACGAGAGAAATAGTCTTCAAAAAAACTCACTCTCGGTGGTGCAATATCCAGGAAAGAATGAATCACTGACTCGTTCAAATTCGAAACGAATTTTAATGACCAAAGAACAGTTGGTGACTTAAGCAAGTCTTTGTATGGGTAGGCCACTCTCAAAGAGCTTATTGATAGGCAAAAACAACTCTGAGTCTGAGCTCGTCTTCGAACAATTGAGTGAACACCGTCACGGTCATCACATGCAGCGGCCAAGCTTTATTAATAGTAATGCTCACAACGTGATTGTCAATTGAGGAATAGTCGGAAGTTATTATTTTTTGAAGTTCTGTGTCGACCCGATCCTCAAAACCTCAAGAATTCTACAGATCACGC
>JBGSVC010000641.1:0-7952 GCA_041753175.1 Planctomycetaceae bacterium | reverse complement strand
GCCCGTGATTGCGGCGCTCGAAGAACGGGAGCGCGTTTTCTCCACTGCGATTGGACATTCTGTGTCGATCCCGCATGCGTATCTGGATTCGATTCCGGATTCAGTCGTGGTGTTTGTGCGGATGAAACATCCGTTAAATCTGGGGGCACCGGACGGAATCCCGACACGCTTTTTCTTCGTTCTGATAGGACCCAAAGATCGGGCCGTGGAGCATCTGGATGCCTTGACCAGCATCGCGCGACTGATGTCGGATGTCGAATTTCGATTTGATGCCTGTGTGGCGGTCTCTCGAAAAGATATGCAATCTGCAGTTGATCGCTATCTAAAACGGGGGACCGTTCTCGAGTCGACTGAAGAACCCATGATTCCAGAAGACGTGGAATCGTGGTGGCCATTGAGTGGGGTGTGGAGTGATTTGAAACGTCGGGTGCCTTTGTATGTCAGCGATTATGTTGATGGTATGAACTTCAAAACACTTTCGGCAGTGATCTTTTTGTTCTTCGCCTGTCTGGCGCCGGCAATCACCTTTGGCGGGATCATGGGCGTCGCGACTGGAGGGGCGATTGGTGTCGTCGAGATGCTGCTATCGACAGCAATCTGTGGAATTGTCTATGCGATGTTTGCAGGACAGCCGTTGATTCTGCTGGGGGGAGTGGGGCCGGTGCTGATTTTTACGGGGATTCTTTATCAACTTGCCCAGGATTATCAGGTCGATTTTTTAGGTGTGTATTATTGGACGGGATTGTGGTGTGGAGGGATCACGCTATTGTTCGGGATTTTTAATGCCAGCCACCTGATGCGATTATTTACTCGATTTACGGATGAAATCTTTTCTGCGCTGATGTCATTTATTTTTATCTACGAAGCGATCCGGGCCATGATTGCCATCTTCCGGGATGTCTTTCAACCGGAGTTCTCCCAGCAGGTCTTGGTGTCCAGCGAGAATAGTCACGACAAAGCATTCCTGTCGTTGATTCTGGCGATCGGTACTTTTTTTATTGCGATTAACTTAAAGCAGTTTCGTCAAAGCCGATATTTGACCTCGACGATGCGGGAATTCTTATCCGACTTTGGACCCGCCATTGCAATGCTGATCATGACAGGCGTCGCGATTTATTTCAGTCCGAAAGTCCCGTTAGATTATCTGGAAACACCGACACGATTGGCTCCGTCTTTTATTGATCCGCAGACAGGAGTAGCCAGAGACTGGCTGATTTCCGGAGAGCGACTATCGACGGAGGGGAAACTGCTGTGCATCGTGCCGGGGGCGCTGTGTGCGTTGTTGATTTTTCTGGTGCAGAATATTACTGCGCACCTGATCGCGTCGCCGGATTTGAAGCTAAAAAAGGGAACTGCCTATCATTGGGATTTATGTCTGATCGGGGGGTTGATCGGGGGATGTTCGTTGTTTGGGCTGCCCTGGCTGGTTGCAGCAACAGTCAGGAGTCTGGCGCATATTCGAGGATTGGCGACGGTGGAGAGCGTCTTGAGTCATTCCGGACCGACGCATGATGATGTTCTGCATGTCAATGAAACACGATTGTCGGGGCTGGGCATACACGGTTTGATTCTGGTATCGCTGTTCTTTTTGGAATGGTTCTCGTACACGCCCATGTCGGTTTTGTATGGATTGTTTTTCTATATGGGGGTTGTTTCACTGAGTGGGAATCAATTTTTGGAGCGATTGCAGTTGTGGCTGACGGATTCATCGTTGTATCCGCAGACACACTATGTGCGGCGGGTTTCTCGGTGGCAACTCCACCGTTTTACCTTGATTCAGTTTGCCTGTCTGGTGGTGTTGTGTCTGGTATGTCTGGCGCCTGTGGAAATTATGCGGTTGGCATTTCCGTTGTTGATTGCGATGCTGGTGCCAATTCGAGGGATGATGTCCCGTATTTTTTCAGACAGCGAACTGCGAATGCTGGATGCAGAGTCTGAACCGGAAGAAGAAGTGGCGCATTGGGCTGGATAACGGGATAGCCAGATGTGGGGCTCACAGTTGCGATCAAACGGGTACGGATTTTGGCGTTTTCAGGGCCTGTTCCAATGTTTCGAGCGACTGCATCAAGTGCAGTGTGTAATCGGGTGTGAACTCGTGATTACCGAAACGCCATTGATAATAGGCTTCGGTGAGTTCTTCGATGCCATTGAGTTGGTGGGGTGTTTCGACGAGAGGGGCAAACTTTTCGTGACACAGGCTGGCAAATTCGCGATGTGTCTGGACGGTTTCACGCTGAAGATGATAACGCCGCATGAGTCTGGCAAAACGTTCGTAGAATTCGACGACCAGTCGTTGTTGGGCATTCTCGGAACGCTTGAGCAGGCCGAGTCGGGTGAGGATTTCGCGACGTCGCGAGAGGAGCCAGACAAATCCAATGAGAAGTCCTCCGAGAGAAGAAACGACCAGTCCTCCCTGCCAACTGAAGAGTTTTTCAGGATTTCGAAACAGTTCGATGATGAAATCCTTGAGCCAGATCAAAAATCTCTGGACGGCTTCACGGGCGACATTGAAATAGGCATACAATTTACCGCCGAATTTAATGAACGGCTCGTAGAAGAGTTCTTTTTGTCGGGCTAATGAGAGTCCCACGACATAGGATTTCCAGATGTTATCGGAATAGCCGTAGGCGGCAAATTGTTCTTCTTCTTCGCCGAAGTCTGCGATGCGCGCGTCTCTGATGGCGGGGGTAGGGTCAAGGGAAACCCATTCTTTACTTTCCAGATCGAGTGCTTCGACCCAGGTATGGGCGTATTTCTGAAGGACCGTCATCTTCATGGTTTTTTCATTCCAGTCGCCCCCCTTATAACCTGCGACCATGCGCGTGGGGATATCAATCGCCCGCAGCATTAATGTCAGCGCGGACGAGAAGTATTCGCAGTGTCCGGATTTACGATTGAAAAGGAAGTCGATGACGGGATCGACATCCCGATCTTCGATTGATTGTTTAAGCGTGTATTCAAACTCAGGAGATTTGACGAATCGTTCTTCAAAGGCCAACATGAGATCACGATTGGAAAGAGGTGTCTTTGATTTCTCCTGAGCCTGCTGTTTCCATTGTTGTGCAAGTTCGATAAGGGGCTTGAGACGATCGGGATCTTTGCCGTCGTCGACTGGAGTGATGACCGGAGTGATGAAGCTCAGATACGTGGACCGCTCCAGATCGAGAAGCTTTTTGTCTGAAATGGAGGTTGTGAGTCTGTTGCGATAGCCTTTTGAATCGACTTCAGGAGTGAAGACCGAGTATTCAATATTATTGAGTGAGCCCATGCTGTAGGCGGTGATGGCGTCGTTGATGTAATTGATGCGAATATTGACGGGATCGCTGTTGGTTCGTCTGTCTGTTTTACGGGTATTTGCCGGGATCGCTGGAAGCATGTTAAACAATCTCGTTCCAGTGACAGAATCGACAACGTAAAGCTGGCGAATGTATTTACCTGTCTGTGGGATTTCCGGGGCGTCGTAGTTTTGTCTGCGATCTGTCACCGCACTCCAGCGACCTTCCAGATAGGTCTCCAGAGTATTACCTCGAAAGTAGGGCGTTCTCTGCCCATAACGACTGGAAATGGCAGGAATGCTGTAGACTTTGGGGCGTTGATTTGCGGCTGAGTTATCGGCATCGTAGGACTCGAACTGGACTGTGAAGGCAGGTTGAAGATTTTCACGAATCTCTCCGGTCTGCCCAAGTTGAACAGATTCTGTGAAGCCGGTCAGGGTTCTGCCGATCGGGTTGTCGATGAAGTCGCTGGGATAATTAAAGCGTTTGAGCCATAACCTCGGCGTGCCGATGAAAAACATGGCACCAACCATGACAGAGATCACGGTGATAAAGACAACACCGAAGACGAGTCGATAGGAAATCCAGCGTCGTCCCGATTCCAGGTGGATACTTCCTCGCGACGTGCTGTGGGTCGGGTTGAGGTATTCCATCGGATCGCGTTTGATCTGCTTATGGGCCATCGATGTCGCAGCGGTCGTATCTTGATCAGGGTTGGTTGCCGGTTTGTTGTGAGTCTCCGCGAGGTTTTCAGAAATCATGCGAACCCTGAGCCCTGCACGGTAGACAGAGAAAATAACGAGCGTCCAGATCGCTGCAAATGTGTATAAAACGAGCGCTCCCCCATAAAACAGGTGGCTGGTGAGTGTGGCGGCGATCGCCATTTGCAATAACGAGAGGGCCGCGAGAGTCCAATAGTTTTGCAGGCGTTTTTCCTGAAACAGAACGATCCAGACGAAATAGGTCAGCATGTGGGCGGCGGAGAGAATGCGTTGCTCCAAGCCGCTGAAAAACTCGGTTCCCGATCCGATGATGGCGACAATTCCAAAGATACCTGCCAATGTCGGATCAATGACGACGATTTTGCGGATGTCGGTTAAGTACAGCGTCAGGAAGGCGATGGGAATCGTTAACGCTGTCGGGAACAGATAACCTTCTGCGATGGTTAATGTGATTGTCGAAAAGAGAATCAGCATTAAGACACTCACGCGAAAGATTGACATGGATTGGTTCATCGTCGCATGACCTGTTCGATTGAGAAGTTCGTTGTCGTCGTATGTGAAAGTTTTGGTAGAAATCAAATCACTGAACTGGAGAATTTTTGGCAGGCTCAATGGAGTTGAAAGAATGAGGCGGTCTTTTCGGGACTTGACTCGATGAAATGAAAGCCATCAAGGACTTGCCAGGAGCGTTGGATATATTTTTGAAATTGCGCCATGGCTTGCTGTTCTGGGGGACGTGTGGACAGCATGACAAAGCGGGCGTTGGAAGGAGGCCGATCAAGAATAGCGTTCCAGTAGTCCCAGAATTCGGGTGTGTCACCTGGTTCGACGAGCGCCATGATATTGAGAAAAGAAGACATGGAGTCGAAATTCTCAAGGTTGGACCAACTGCTCAGGTGTTTACCAGCGATCGCGACGACGAGTGTACTGTCTCCCGATTTTTGAAGTTGGTCGACTCCAATGGTGGAGACCAGGCTGATTGCATTTTCGACGACGACAGATTCTTTCTCTGCCGGTTTGGGAGGAGCCCAGAGGTCGAGAAACAAATAGAGATCGCGGTCGCGATTTTCGCGAAATTCGCGAACCATGAGTTCGTTTCGGCGGGCGGTTGTCTTCCAGTGGATTGTGCGCGGATCGTCGCCAGAGCGATATTCCCGAATATGGTGAAATTCATCATCCATATTGCCGCTGCGGAATTTGTTGAGTTGGGTGAGGTGGGTGGAGGATCGGAGAGTGCGTTTCCAGTTGGATGCCAAAGTCCCCAAACGAGGATAGACGATCATCTCCTGAGGAGAGTCAATAATGAGCCCACGTTCGACGAATCCCAGTGGAAAGCGGGTGAAGATTTGAGTAGGACCGAACGTGTATTTTCCACGACGCATGGGGCAGAGTTGATAGTGGGTTGTGCGTTCGTCACGCTGGGGAATGTGCATGAACAGGACGTTGCCACTGATCAGTTCTGTACGGTTTTTGATCGAGTCTTTAACGCCCATGAGAAAAGATGGGAACAGCCATTTGTTATTTCGAATCGTAACGGCTATTGAGATGGGAGATCCCACCATAATATGGTGAGGAAGTTTGCGTGTGATTTGAATTCGTTTGAGCATGTTATAGCTGACAAACCCATTGACGACGAAGGCACCGACCATCATCGAAAAGATGAGAATCAGCATATTCGACTGCCCCATCATGGCCCCGATGAAAAAGGTGAACATCATGACCAAAAAGATGACGCCTTCCTTGGGTAGTGAGAAGGTATCTTTGACGATGCGTTTGCCGATCTTCATGATGACGTCCTGTGAGAAGATTACTCGTGGCTATGTTCGGAAGAGGGGTATCGCCTGGATTTGACGTCCTCGATGTATTGACTGGAGGCCTGAGTGATGGAGGAGTGCAGGTCGGCGTAAGTTTTGAGGAATTTCGAATGAAAGTCCGGGGAGTAGCCGAGCATATCATGGGAGACGAGAACCTGACCGTCGCAATTGGGACCAGCACCGATCCCTATTGTCGGGATCGAAAGTTGATCGGTCAATCGTTTGGCCAGACCGCGGGGAATTAATTCCAGAACGATGGCAAACGCGCCGGCTTGCTGAGCGGCGAGCGCGTCTTGAATAATCTTGTCTTCATTGCGTTGAATTTTTGAGTGGCTGCCCATTTGTCTGACGGATTGAGGCATCATGCCGACATGAGCCATCACGGGGATTTCGGCGTTGACGATGCGTTCAATCGTTTTTGCCTGATGGATTCCCCCTTCCAGCTTAACAGCCGTCGCATCAGTTTCTTTGAGGACTCGTCCGGCGCTAGTGAGTGCTTGTTCGGGGCTGACTTGATAACTCATAAATGGCAGGTCAACGACGACGAGTGCTCTTTTGGCGGCACGGGCAACCATTTCGCCATGGTAGATCATTTGGTCAAGCGTGACTGGAAGGGTGGTCGAGCGCCCCTGAACCACCATAGAAAGGGAATCGCCGACAAGGAGGACATCAATCCCGGCTTGATCGAGGAGTCTGGCCATCGGGAAATCGTAGGCTGTCAGGACGGTGATGGGTGTTTGAGAGGTTTTCATCTCCTGCAGAGCCGGCACAGTGACTTTGCGAGCCGAGGGGGAAGGAGCCTTTGTCATGCTGATCGCACATTTTCCAAGTTGAGTTTGTGGAAGTCGTGATTGATACGAATATGATAGCGAAAAAACGTCGAAGGGCGTATTTAAATTGAGTCAGTTTTTGCGATCAGGGAAATCCATCGTGTGAACATGTCTAAATGCGGAGTCTTGTGTTCTGAGACAAATATCATGTCAACAGTGCAGGAATATCTGAATAAGGTTATCGGGAGAATGAATTGCTGAGGGATTGAAATTCTGTGAGCAGGAATCGACAGAGCGGTCTGGAGTGTTCCAATCGTCTGGCAGATGCGTTCTAATAGTGACTACAAATTTCAGGGAGTTCTTCCATGAATTCCCTGATCAATAGATAACGACAATGATCATGAGGGAAGAGGTTCGCAGGATGGCAGAAAAGCTAATCATCATTGGATCGGGGCCAGCAGGTTGGACAGCGGCGATTTATGCAGCCAGAGCGAATCTGGAACCGATTGTCTTCGAAGGAGCCATTACTGAAGAGAATCGACAAAATGGAACTCTGCCTCTGGGACAATTGGCGCTGACGACGGAGGTCGAAAACTTTCCGGGCTTTCCTGCGGGTGATTTGAAGAGTTATCTGGATCAATCGATTGATCAGGAAAAACGCCAATATATGGGTCCCCATTCCGGGCACGGGGTGTCGGGCCCCGAGCTGATGGAGTTGATGCGACAACAGGCGAAAAACTTTGGGACGAAAATCATCACCGATGATATCGTCGAGATCGATCTGCAAAATCGTCCTTTCAAAATGAAGACGCTCGAAGGGCAGACTTACGAAGCCCATGCAGTGATTATTGCGACCGGAGCCCGTGCCAATTATCTGGGACTCGATTCAGAAGACGCGTATAAAAATCGGGGCGTATCTGCCTGTGCGGTCTGCGATGGTGCGTTGCCTCGGTTTCGGGGAAAACCGCTAGTGGTGATTGGCGGGGGCGATAGTGCCATGGAGGAGGCGACCTATCTGACGAAATATGCTTCCACCGTTTACATTATCCACCGACGTGATTCGTTCCGCGCGAGCAAAATCATGGCCGAACGCGTATTGAACAACGAGAAAATCCAGGTGAAGTGGAATTCGGTGGTCGAGGAAGTTCTCGGTGATGAGAAAAAGGGTGTGACCGGAGTTCGAATTGCCAGTACCCTGGACGAAGGAAAGACGGAAACATTGGAAGCAACCGGTTATTTTGCAGCAATTGGCCACACTCCCAATACGTCGTTTTTGAACGGTCAACTCAAAACTGACGACAAAGGGTATTTGATCTGGACCGTACCATTTCGAACAAATACCTCAATTGACGGCGTTTTTGCCGCAGGCGA
>JBGSVC010000640.1:0-1622 GCA_041753175.1 Planctomycetaceae bacterium | reverse complement strand
ATTTGTTATCATTTCATCTTAGTCATCATATTGTCAACAACGACTCTTCAACCATACAATCGACAGTTGTCCAAAGACCTTAATGATTCTCTTTACTCACAACGAACTTCGCGTCATCTCCAACCCACGAAGTGTTCCAGTGCTACTGGCAAATCGATCTTCTTCCAGTCCTAAACGCTGCAACATGGAAACGTACAAATTACAAAGCGGCTCATTATTGGCACGATCAAACGCCAGATGTTGACCATGTCGAAAACCGCCACCAGCAAAAAGCACCGGCATGTTCTTGGTATCGTGGTTCGAGGAATTTCCCAAATTGCTCGTCATGTAGATCATCGAATGATCCAGCAATGTCGCCTGCTCCTCTTTGATCTCTTTTAACTCTCTGAGAAACTGACCCCAGGTCTTCAAGAGTGCTTCTTCAACGAGCGCCAATTGGGCTAGTTTTTCGTCATCCATCCCATGGTGACTCAATCCATGATACCCCTGATCCACACCCTGAACAGGAACCACGCTTCCACCTCCTTGTAGATTCAGCGTGATAAAGCGGGATGAATCTGTAGCAAGCGCCAGCCGAATCACATCAAACATCAATCGCTCTCGACCAATCACATCTGCCGTATTTCCAATATCAACAGGCCGAGGTTCTGAAACAACAGGTTTCGGCTGATCCGACCACCGTTGAGATTCCGCAAGACGTACTTCCAGATCACGCACACTGGTGAAATAATTATCCAATCGATCCTTGTCAGAAGGTGCCAGCTCCTTCATCAACGACTTGGCATCTTCAGCCACCACGTCCATGATACTGCGCCCTTGTTGCAATCGTTGAGCCGCCAGTTCCCTCTCTTTCTGAGTGTTCTCAATAAATAACTGCGAATACACCGCAGAAGGAGAATCCAGCGCAGGAATCATCGCCCCACTCTCCGTATACGATGAACTCTCATTGCCCTGCACGCTCAACGTTAACGAGGGGAATCGGGTCAGGTTGCCTAAATATTTTGACATATACTGGTCAAGGGAAATTGAATTGCTCGCCCGTCCCGCCGGTGCCAATGGGTTGGCAGTGAGGATACTCGCCGATGCCCGGTGTCCCCCCGAAACACCCGGATGCGAACTCCCAGAAATGAGCGTCAGATCTGGCTGCAAATCTTTCAAATGCTGCATGTACCGTGAAGTCGACCAGTCAGTTCCCGCTTCTTTGGGATAAAGATTTTCAGAAACCAGCCCCAGTCCCAAAGTAATCCCCACGAACCGACGCGGTGTTTTTTCAACCGCTAATTTGGCAAACGCCGGTTCCATCGCGGTCAGCCAGGGCAATGCCATCGACGCACCTGCTCCACGCAAGACCGTTCGACGTGATAATCGTTTTTGAAAATTAAAAAAAAGACGAGTGCTCATGATTTGTCTCCTTGATCGACCTGACTATTTCACAAATTGATATCTGATTCTCTCGGCGTCTTATTTCTGCAAAAACAAAGGACTCAAAGTGACCTCTGTTAACAACGTCTGAAAGCCATATTCGCTCTTTCGACTTTTATCGACAATTTTCTGGATCTCTCGTCGATCCGCAAATGAAATCGTCGCTCCTGTCGAATATGTCACGAGCTCTTCAGCCAAAT
>JBGSVC010000639.1:0-7177 GCA_041753175.1 Planctomycetaceae bacterium | reverse complement strand
AAGTTTGTGAACTTCGCGACTCCTTCTGGAGGTGTCGCTGAGAATGCTGATTATGCCACAGTCGATCTGGGATCTCGTCGTCAGATTTTTGAAGCCAGAACCAACGCAGATATTGCAGCTAGCAATATTGATTTTCACACTCGGAATCGACTCCTGGCGAAAATAGACAACAACACGACGACGATCAGCAATGTGTTTTATATTTACGTTGGCGTGGAGTTCTTCGAAGCAACGGAAACGTTCGCTGGTTCAGGATTCTGGCAGATTAGACAGAAGCTCACCGGAGATCTCAGTTTGTCGCCAGAAGCACAGGATGATTTCAAAATTCGTCGGGGATTTTTTGTTGTGGACCGGAGTTTGCTTGAGAAAGCCTATGATCCGACGACGGGGCGTGTTGATTTTCGCAAATTGGTGCTTCATCGACGCAAACTTGAGCCGTATAATTGAACTTTTCAGCAGTGTTTCGGGTAAGTTTGTCGAATTCGACTGTCGAAAGCTGCCTGAAAATCGTAAGACATAGTAGAGATTGGATGTGACATCTCGGTGTTGCAAAATCAAACACAACATGGAAACATGTTGACAAATGACACAAGACCGCGTTTTAGAACTTCCAATGTCCATTAGGTTGGGCGTCGGAAGCCTGATTAAATCGATCTTGTGGCCAGTAGAATCAAGGAATGCCTGAAATCAGGATCACAGGGAATGGATTCCTGCGAAAAAAACTGTCAGAATACATATCTGTACCTTTTTAATTTCTGGGGAGAGTTTTCATGTCATTGTCACTCAAACAAACACAGCCGCATCGGCCGGCTGCCCGTGGTGGGTTTACGCTGATCGAGTTGCTGGTGGTGATTTCGATCATCGCCTTGCTGGCTTCGTTAATTCTCCCCGGCGTACAAGCCGCCCGTGCGTCGGCTCGTCGGATTCAATGCGTCAATAACCTTCGACAGGTCACATTGGCGGTGATGAATCTGGCCTCTCAAACTGGGGATAAATTACCAAAGCTGGATGGTGATGTGACCTACCCTAGGAACGTCTCTTCTGATACCGACCCTGGTATTTTCGGATGGCCCGTTGCGATTTTACCAAACATCGATCAAACCGCGCTTTACCGTAAATTATTAGAAACAGTCGATAACGGAGATGCCGCCACTATTCAAGGTTCAGCTGCATGGCTGAGAGATACAGTGATTCCGGGTTTCTCGTGTCCAGATGATTCTTCTGCTTATCGTCAAGGTGGTATGATCAGCTATGTTGCCAACTTAGGCTATCTCCCATACACGGGAACGACTGCGGCTGCTCCTACGGGAGTATCGTGGGGAGTACTCAATGAATCCGGTGCTGTTGACAGTGTAACGCCAAGTATTGTTCCTGGAATTGTGGACTGGAACAATGGAGTTCCTGCTAGTTTTCCTAAGGCGAGTAGCAACGATATTGCTCTTACTTATGCGACGGGATTATTTTTCCGCAAACCCTCCACTTCATCAACATTCAGTATGACTCTAGATTATGTCTCACAAGGTGATGGCCAAACTCAAACAATCATGCTCACAGAAAATCTGCAAGCAGGTCGATGGGCTTCTCGAAATGCAGGTGAAATCGGCTTTGGCGTTGGCTTCAAAGTCACCGCGGATGCTCCTGCGTTGGCATCTGCGACGGCCGACAACGGCATAGGCACCGTTAACACTGGCACAACAAATGCCGATTCGACCGCCCTTACATTATCAGGTAATAAGGGTCAGTTTGGTGCGGCTGCTACCTCGACATTCCTTTTCTCGGATACATCCACAGCGACTGCGCTATTGGTTGGCAAAATTAATGATGATCCAAGTGCTGCAGAAGGCACAGCATGGCGTCCATCATCCCAACATGCTGGTGGATCCGTCACCACGGCATTTTGCGATGGTCACGTCTCATCGATCAGCCAGAACATTGATGATTCAGTCTATGCTCGCCTAGTGACACCCAACGGTGTCAAATACGGTCAATTAATCACCGGAGGCGATCAGATCGACTTCTAATCAGCCTGATCGTTCTCTGCTGACAGTTTTCTCTCCCGAAAACCCCAGGTCAACCCTGGGGTTTTTTTTATGGAGTCAAAGAGCGATTTGTCGTCTTGTGAGATCACTTTTCCGAATATTCTGCGAATCGGGTGGTTCGACTCTTCACTCGCGGGTTATTTCTGACAAAATATGCGATTCCACAGTTCGTGACATCTGTTGTTGAGCTGTGAACAACGTCTGCCTGCCACCTTCCAAATTTATGGAGTCTCCTTGCATGATTGATGCCTCGGGCACTTTTACGAGCCTTGATGCCGCTGAATTGTATGATGTTCCTCGCTGGGGCAAGGGTTACTTTTCAGTCGGCCCATCTGGCAATTTGCAGTGTCATCCGGATCGACATCCCGATCGAGCAATCGATTTGAAAGAGTTGATTGACCGGTTGCAGGCCCGTGGGCTGGATCTTCCAATCCTGTTGCGGTTCAACGGTATTCTCAAAGACCGACTCAAAGAACTCTTTGACTGCTTCTCCAAGGCGATCGCCGACCACGACTATAAAGGTCGCTATCACTGCGTCTATCCGATCAAAGTCAATCAGCAAAAACATGTGGTTGATAAGATCGTCGAGTATGGCCGCCCATTGGGTTTTGGGCTGGAAGCCGGCAGTAAGCCAGAGTTGCTGGCGGTCATTGCGATCACCGATAACAACACGCCCATTATCTGCAACGGCTTCAAAGATGACGAGTTTATCGAGATGGCATTGCTGGCGCAGAAGATTGGTCGGCATGTCATTCCGGTGGTTGAAAAGTATACGGAACTGGCCCTGATCCTGAAGTATGCGGAGAAAGTTGGGGTCCGGCCGCAGATTGGAATGCGTGTCAAACTGGCGTCGAAGGGTTCGGGGCGCTGGCAGGCATCGGGCGGGTATCGTTCGAAGTTTGGTTTAAGCGTCGGCGAACTGTTGGATGGGCTCAAAGAGCTTGAATCCCGCGGGATGGCCGATTGTTTCAAGTTGCTCCATTTCCATTTGGGCAGCCAGATCACGAACATTCGCCAGGTCAAAGGTGCTATCAATGAAGCAGTGCGGGTGTATGGCGACCTCTACAAACGTGGTGCTGGCCTGGAATATCTGGACGTCGGTGGTGGCCTGGGTGTCGACTATGATGGTTCGCAGACGAATTTTGAATCGAGCATGAACTACACGTTGCAGGAATATGCCAACGATGTGGTCTATCACATTCAGGCTGTGTGCGACGAAATGCAGATTCCGCATCCCAACATCATTTCGGAAAGTGGGCGTGCAGTCGCTGCGTTTCACAGTGTGCTAGTGTTCGGGACATTGGGTGTGGCCAATCAGGGAGACGATTACCAGGCTCCGACGTCAATCCCTGAAGACAATGAGCAACCGCTCCATGACATGATGATGGCATTTCAGGAAGCGACGCCGCGGACGGTGCTGGAAACGTTTCACGATGCCCAGCAGGCACTCGACATGACGATGAACCTGTTCACGACCGGCTATTTGCCGCTTGAACAACGAGTGACGGCGGAAAAGCTGTATTTTGCCGTCTGCCATAAAATTCGACGATTGATTAAAGAACTGGATTATATTCCTGAAGAGTTACAGGGTTTGGACCGCATGCTGGCGGATACCTACTTCTGCAATTTCTCGCTGTTTCAATCAATGCCCGATAGCTGGGCGATCAACCAGTTGTTTCCCATCATGCCGATTCACCGACTCAATGAACGTCCCACGCGGCATGCGGTACTCAGCGACATCACCTGCGATTCCGATGGGAAGATCGACTGTTTTATCGATCGTCGGGATGTGAAACGGACGCTCCAGTTGCATCCTTATGATGGAACATCGTACTACATGGGTGCATTTCTGATTGGTGCCTATCAGGAAATTCTGGGCGACCTGCACAACCTCTTCGGCGATACAAATGCAGTGCATATTGATCTGGATGATCACGGCAGCGTTGTGATCGACTCGATCGTCAATGGAGATACTGTCAGTGAAGTTTTGCATTACGTGCAGTTCAATCGAGCCGATCTGGTCGATCGATTGCAAGTCAGTGTCGAAGCAGCCATTCGTGAGGGACGGATCAACAACCAGCAAGCGGGTCGGTTCGTGAAGTTCTATGAGGATGGCCTCAACGGCTATACCTATCTGGAAGACCCGGGCGAAGACTAACATGCATGGTGCGCGTCTGTGTGGCGATGATGCACGGCATGATTTCCTCATTAAAAAAAGAGCCTTGGTAATTCCCAAGGCTCTTTTTTTTTCGCGTGTCAAAAACAAATTTATCATTAGTTTTGGAAAGCCCTGCCCGTTATGCGGTTGCAGGTGGCTTTGTCGAATTAAATTGTTTTGACCGCAGATATTTTTAAGTGTGATTATCAGCAGTTGCAGGATTTCGAGAAGGCATCGATTTCTTTCTCGACTTCTTCTTTTTCGTAGCCGTAACGTTCCTGGATTTTTCCGGCCAGTTGATCACGTTTGCCTTCGATTGTGGTGAGGTCATCGTCGGTAAGTTTTCCCCAACGCTCTTTGGCTTTGCCTTGAAACTGCTTCCAGTTCCCTTTGACTTGATCCCAGTTCATCACAAATCTCCTTGTCAGATCACATGTCGTGTGTTTGAGTTAGCAAAGAGATACTTGGCAAAGCCTGTGCCAGAGCGTTACTGAAAATCGATTTCTCCAGACGGAGGTCGCCCAAGTCTTTAAGATACATGCACTTAAACGAGCCGATTTTGGGGGGAGTGACACCGGAGAGATGTGTGAGCGTAGTCGCCGACTGGCTTCTGCCCTGCAAACGCTGACCTTCCAAAGAACAGGCTGCCTTTTGAGCGACAATCACATGTCAAAACGCTGTTTCCAGGCGGAGAGTTGTTGCTTTGTTGGTTCGATGCCCCCACTGCCGAAGCTCGTCAGTTTGGCGACGACGTTGGCAGTTCCCAGCGACTCGAAGACATCGTTTTCGATCAGCGGGTTATGTTGCTGAAGTTCTTCGAGAGTGAGATCTGCCAATTTGCAGAGTCGTTTTTCACACAGCGAGACAAGCTTTCCCACAATTTCGTGGCCGGTTCGCATCGGGACACCTTTGAGAATCAGATACTCCATCAGGGTGGTGGCATCAAGAAAGCCGGCTTCGAGACGGGCCTTGATCTGCTCTCGATTGAGCTGCGCGGTCTGAACAATGACAGCAGCCAGTTCCAGACAGGCGGTGACGGTATCGACGGCATCAAAAACAGGGATCTTGTCTTCCTGAAGATCCCGATTGTAGGCCAGCGGCAGACCTTTGATCAGAATCATGAGTTGGTTGGCATCCGCCATCACACGCGCTGTCTTCCCGCGAATGAGTTCGAGAACATCAGGATTGCGTTTTTGAGGCATGATCGAAGACCCCGTCGTGAACGCATCCTGAAGTTTGAGAAAGGCAAATTCAGTCGTGTTCCATAAAATCCATTCTTCAGCCAGAGTCGACAGATGGGCGGCGATGATCGCCAGATGAGAGGTCAGTTCAACCAAAAAGTCTCGATCGCTGGAGACATCCAGAGAATTGGCCGCGACTGTTTCAAAGCCGAGTAATTCGGCAGTTCGGTGACGATTGATTGGCAGCGAAGTTCCTGCAAGCGCCGCACAGCCCAGGGGCGATTGATTGACGCGCGTCCTGCAATCTGCCAAACGCTTGCGGTCGCGGTCAAATTTCTCGCAGTAGGCCAGCCAGTAGTGAATTGCCATGACAGGCTGGGCACGTTGGAGGTGGGTGTAGGCGGGCAGGACGATGTCTGCATCTGCCTTGCAGCGACCGACGAAGGCACGCTGGAGCGTTTCCAGGAGAGCGTCCATGTGATCGATCTGGGCACGCACGTATAAGCGAATATCAGTTGCAACCTGATCGTTTCGACTGCGGGCGGTATGCAGTTTTCGCCCGGTATCTCCTATTCGTGAAATCAGAGCCGATTCGATATGCATGTGGATATCTTCCAGGGAATGTGAATATGTCATTTTCCCCTGCTCGATTTCATGGCCGATGTCCGTCAAGGTGTGATGAATCTGATCGCGTTCCATGTCAGAGATTAATCCGACTTCGCAGAGCATCTGGGAATGAGCGATTGAGCCTTGAATATCGTAGGGGGCCAGACGGGCATCAAACGAAATCGATTCGGTGAACAGTTCGACGCGTTTGTCGGTAGGCATTTCGAAGCGTCCACCCCAGGCTTTGGTGGTCGGTTGCAGGTCAGACATGGATGGCCTCTTTTGGGATGTTTCCAAAAATTACAAACATTCTCGTGGCTGCGGAGAGCCAATTAGGAACAGCCATCGTCGGCTGTTGTGACAACACTCACAGTCCCAATGCTTACAGTCTCATCGCTCAACTCACACAACTTAGGAATATGTCTTGAGCAAGAAAAATTGAGTTTAGCGTGCAGGTCGACGCTATGTCGATGATCTCCCTCTCCCGATTTGGCTCAAGAACCAATGGCTGTTTGAGGGAGAAGAGTCAACACTTGTCCCTATGAAAAGACCTTCAAAAATCAATCGCTCAAGAAACTTGAGTAAAATAAGAAGAATTACGAGGTTTTGTAAGATACGACTAGTAGGAATCTCTGCTTTTAACGATTGAATAGGATTATTCCTGTCGGCCCTGTTGATTTTTTCAAATCATTAGGGTCTGATATGAGAGTTATTCCGGAAATACCCATTTCTCCTATTCTTCCCGGAGAGCAGAACATGACGTTTCAGGGTCTTGCATTCCCTTTCAAGTGGTTGTCACATCCTCGTCGCAGAAACCTTAAACGCTTGAGCCAACAGGGGTTTACGATCCCCTGCCCAGCAGTTGTGTCGCATGAGTTGTTAGAACAGCGAACGCTTCTGTCGGGAGTTACCGGGCCCGTCTGGATTTATGATAGCCAAGACGGAAATCCCTCCGAGATTACCAAGTATGGGTCTTCTGTCTATTTCAGTGGGACCTACAACTTCGGTCGAGAGCTGTATGTCACCCAAGGGACCTATGAAACGTCTTCTTTGGTCCAGAACATAGGGACGGGATCGTTTAATAGTGGACACGCAAATCCGCATCAGTTGACTGTTATCAACGACAAATTGTATTTCATCGCCACTGACAGTTTTGAAAAAGCGTTATGGCGAATTCCGGCAGAAATGGGTGC
>JBGSVC010000638.1:0-5927 GCA_041753175.1 Planctomycetaceae bacterium | reverse complement strand
TGGCGCTGCTGATATTTTTGGCGGTGCCGTTTGCGGCTTCGGGAGGGATCTTTGCGTTGTGGCTGCGTGAGATGCCATTCAGCATTTCGGCGGGGGTAGGATTTATTGCGCTGTTTGGCGTGGCGGTACTCAATGGGTTGGTGTGGGTCAGTGCCGCCGAGACTTTTCGGACGGAGGGGATGCCGCTGCATCTGGTTTCCATGGAGACAGGCCTGTCGCGTTTGCGGCCGGTGCTCATGACGGCGATGGTGGCGAGTTTTGGTTTTATGCCGATGGCGATTTCAACCGGTGACGGGGCGGAGATGCAAAAGCCGCTGGCGACGGTGGTGATTGGAGGGTTGATAACCTCGACATTGTTGACGACACTGGTGATTCCTTCGATTTACCCGTTGTTTACGCCGCGGGTTAAGAAGGAAGAATTGGTCGTGGAGGGTGATTGATTGTTGGATTTTTGGGGTGGCATCCGTGGCGAAGAAGGATTCTTGGTTTTTGCCTTATCGGTCCTGTGCGTTAAGGTTTGCCTAGAGTGCCTGGTGAGGAGAATTGGATGGATTTCAAAAGAGGCTTGAGATGCGTTGCGAATTAGGGGCTTATCGAGGTGACTGCATGGGATAAAATAGGTCTGCAAGACGAGTCATCTGTTGCCGTTGGTCTCCATTGAGGATAGGATAATACTGATGTCTGTCTGATGACTACGTTCCTCGTCTTTGACCTGCCCATATTCCCTCCACCCGCTCAGGAGCCATTCCTCATGAGAATCACTTTAATTGTACCATTGACGCTGCTGTTGTCGTTGCTATTGATTTCAAGTCCTACCCATGCTGCAGGCTGGGGGAATTTGAAGGGGCAGATTGTTTTTGATGGCGATGTACCTGAGCAAGACGTTGCTGTGGCTAAAGGTCAGGCTCCCAACGGTGGAGGGGTCTGTGCCGCTGATGCTCCGATTCTAGATGACAGCCTGGTCATCAATACTGAGAACAAAGGCATCGCCAACTGTGTGGTCTATATTGCTGACAAGAAGTTTGATATTTCTCCTGAGCTAAAAGAGCCAAAAGACAAAGAACTGCTTTTCGATAATAAGGACTGTGTCTTCGTGCCTCACGTGTTGGTCGTGCAAACCAATCAAACGGTGCGGGCAATCAATTCCGATCCCTGTGGGCACAACGTCAAAACGAACATGATGCGGAATAAGGCGGCTAACCAGTTGTTGGTAGGAAATGACACGAAAGGGGCCGTCTTTGAGTTCAAAGTTGCAGAATTGTTGCCGATGAAAGTCGAATGTAATATTCATGCCTGGATGACAGCACATTGGTATGTGGTCGATCATCCTTATGCCGTCGTCACCGACAAAGATGGCAATTTTGAGATTGAAAAGTTGCCCGCCGGCGATTTGACATTCAAAATCTGGCAGGAAAAGGATGGTTATATTGAGCGCTCTCTGAAGGTTTCAATTAAGGATGGCGAAACGACAGATCTTGGCAAACTGGCTTTCAAAGCTGATAAATTTAAATAGTATCTCTTCAGCTTATTGATCATGATTACAAAGGTGAGTGAACGCTCACCTTTTTTTATAGGTGAAGCGATTGGGAATCATTGTTGCCTTACTGATGACATTTGGGGTCTTTCAAGGTGAGCCAATTGGATTGACTCAAAATGGGACGCTGGCCTACCAGCAACTCTCGAATGAACCCCATGATGACTTCAGGCTGAGCCCTAACTTTCTCCGTTTGCAGGAGTCAAGTAATGACTTGATTGAAGTGACACCGGGATTATGGCAACGGTCGCAATATGCCCTCGATGTGCTGTTACGAGAGCAACGCCATCCGGGAGTGTTGCTCACGGTTTTTCAGGAAGTTTATCCAGAACAGCAGCAGCTTGAGAATAAAATAATCGAGCTGTCTATGACAACATTGACGTTGAATGCCTACAAGAAACTCTTGGAAGAGGCGCACGTCAAAATCGACTGGCTACGATCTTCAGAGAACCTGCATGTAACGCTTGACTACAATCGTCTGTTGGATCTGCTTCAACCTGATGAGAATATCGCTTCGAAGTTGACGGGTACTGAAAAAAATATTGAGTTGTCATCGCGATTCTTCTCACAAGGGTGGGAACGACATGTCTTAATCATTCCACAGTCTGAGTCTGTGGCGCATGAAGATGACGGAAATCTCTCAGAATCTGACGTGGCTTTTGTCGACAATCAACTCATCGATGTGGTCAGTGGAGAGATGATTTATCAAGAGTCGGATTTTGTGTTGGACCAGCAGGATCAATTCCTCTGCACTGCCCTGGGAGGCCGGCGTGGGACACTGATGGTGAGTCTGTTTCCGACAAATAACGAGTTGTCATCGCGCGATCCCACCCTGAAAACACATAAACTCTTGGGGTTTGAGATCACTAGAGGGCAGTCGCGTCTTTTGTGGGAACAATCTTCTGTCGCCATACAAGAGAGTCGTTGGGCTTTTTGCAGTCGCCCCTTTTTCATCGATGACCAACTCATTGTGATGGGAATCTCGGACTCGCTGCCTTCTCGTGTTGCGTTGATCAAAATGGATGCAAAAACGGGCGTTTCGGTCGACTTACAGCCTTTTTATCGACTAACGTCGCATGCTATTCGGGGAGACTTTTCGCGGAGTATCGCTTTCAAGCAACGACAGGGGATGGTATTTGCGTTAATGCCTGATCGTTGGTTATTAGGTCTCAATGGCCGGTCGATGACATTGCAATGGGCCAAAGATCTGGGTGAGGATCACCTGTCGATGGATTTGTTCTCGAATGTGCTGGCGATTTTTCATGCGACCAACTCTGAGTTGAGTCTTTTGGAAACAGGAAGTGGTGTCGAACTCATGAGATTGTCGGCTGAACAATTGATCGAACTTGCAAAGTGAGAATTGAACAAAGAGGTGGTGATGCCTCAACTTGGCTTCAGTTGGTCGGCATGGTACAACTGTTATGGAATTCAGACACAGTGAGGTTCATGTCAATACAGTTGTCAGAGACACTTTTTGCTGAAATATTGAAATAGCCACATGACTGATGCAGACGAATTTCAACAGATAATTGAAGAACTGACGCGTCTGAAATCGCATCTCTCGAACGTGATTGTTGGTCAGCAGGATGTGATTGATTTGATGTTAATGGCCTTGTTGTCTGGAGGTCATGCGCTGTTGGTGGGAGTTCCGGGATTGGCTAAGACGTTGATGGTCAAGACCATGGCAGAGGCCTTTGGACTCGACTGGCATCGCATCCAATTCACACCCGATTTGATGCCCGCAGATATCACCGGGACTGAAATCCTGCAATACGATGCGACGACGGAACGTCGAACATTTGTCTTTCAGCCGGGGCCGATATTTGCGCCGTTGGTGTTGGCCGATGAGATCAATCGCACATCACCAAAAACGCAGTCTGCACTTCTGGAAGCCATGCAGGAGCGACAAGTCACGGTCAGCGGAACATGTTATCCCTTGCCTCATCCGTTTTTTGTGCTGGCGACGCAAAATCCGTTAGATCAGGAAGGTACCTATCCGCTCCCAGAAGCGCAGATTGATCGTTTCGTCATGCAGATTCAGATCGACTATCCGACTTCGGGTGATGAATTCGAGATGCTCAAACGAACGACCGCTGCAAAGACGATTCCATTAAAACCAATCTTTTCTCTGTCGTGGTTAGAGAAGGCAATTGAAGTGGCGGGACGATTGCCGATTTCAGATCATTTGATTTTTGCAGCGATGCAGCTAACTCGGATGACGCGTCCTGGTGATCGGCTTTCGTCGACATCATCGCGAAACTATCTGGCATGGGGGGCAGGGCCGCGCGCCGGACAGGCGTTGATCCGAACGTCTAAGGTGGCGGCTTTGCTAAATGGTGAGACGATGGTCAGGCGGGAGCATCTTCTCAAAGTCGCTCCTGCTGTGCTTCGTCATCGATTGATTCCTAACTATCAGGCTCAAGCTGAGCAGTTGTCGATTGAACATCTCGTGTCGGGGGTATTGACGGAATTTTCTGCCTATGTTGAGTCTGACAAGCTCATCAAAGATTTCGAATTACAACATCAATGATGTTTATGTCTTAGATAACAGGATCACAGTCATGTCCCGAGAGGAGAAAAAGTGGCTTTATCAGGCTTATCTTTGGGCAGAGGGTTTGTCTGATTCGAATAGCAGCAGAGTGATACAAACAAGCCTTCGAGAAGGATCAGCACAACTTCGACGCGGAGGAGGAGCTGAAGAGTTTTTCGATCATCGTCCTTATTCACCAGGAGATGATATTCGCCATTTTGACTGGAAGTTACTGGCCAGAACCGATCGAAGCCTCACCCGAACCTATCATAAAACTGCGGCTCAAAAGACACTGCTAGTCTTGGACCGTTCAGCTTCGATGAATGTGGTTTCACAGAAAGCGTTGCTAGGAAAATTCGATTATGGCCGCGCATTGACCGCTGCAGTATGTCTTCAACGTCTTCGACATCACATTGCGACCGGGATATTATTGAGCGACACCAATCATACTGACATTTCCGCGTTACATGACCGGTATCAGATTTCAAAAATTACGAAGTCACTTGAAGCATTGGTGCCGAATGATCGAGTTTCGTTCCTGGATCGATTGAAGGACATCGAAAGACATCTTCCTCCAGCGACAGAAGTGGTGATCGTGAGCGATTTTTACGAAGAGCCCGAACAATGGAAACCGGTTCTATTAAAGATCGTTGCCCGACAGTCGCATGTCGTCTGCATGCAAATTCTCGATCGAAGCGAAACACGATTGCCCACAGTTAGAAAACTAAGAGATCAGGAAACGGGGGTCAAAGTGAGGAATCTCTCGAGAAAGCAGGCGGTGGATTACGCAGCGCATTTTGGAGTCTGGCTGGATCAACTTCGGAGGAGCATGCAGCAGTGTGGCGTCGATTATTCACTTTGCTGGACGGATCAACTTCCGACAGCAATGATGACATCCAGAAAATCTCTCGTTCGAATATGAAATCCGTTTATTGATGCTGTCGATAACTTATCCGTGGATGCTGTGGGGGCTGGTTATAACCGTTCTTCCTTGGCTGTTCTGGCGCGATCGATTCCAAAGCCAGCACGCAGATGTGCCAACGATGTTGATTGTCAACAGGATGAAGGAGCGTGCAAGTTTTTGGGATGTCTATTCTGATGTGATTCTGGTGTTGTTGCGTTCGTTGATGATTGCGATCGCAACGTTTCTTGCAGCCGGCCTGGAATGGGCCTCACCTTCCTCAGAGCCAGATAAGGTTGTCGTGCTCGATACATCCGCCAGTATGGGGATTGCTCGTGAGGAGGTCGTACCGTTTGAAGCCGCGGTTGCCAGCCTGAAGGCAATCTCCCCGAAAACGAATTTCACGTTGATCGTTAGTTCGAGTCAGGGGGCAAACGACCGGTTATCGAAGAAGTATTATGATATCACTTCGCAGAGTGATCTGTTATCGGAATTAGGCGTGGAACCCTACTTGTTTCGTCCGACGCAGTTTGTCGATCAGCTCGACGAACAAGCGAATGTGATTGTGATAACGGATCTGCAACAAGACTCCTGGAAGCCGATCGAGGAGTTTTCGAATCCAGTTGTGATTTATGACGCCACGAATGGAAAAGCCACGGACACTAGACATCAAGGTTGTGCAGTCATCAGCGCAGCAACTCAACAGTTGCCAGTCACTGGGCGAACGGTGACGATCCGGTGCGTCGTCAAAAACCTGTCGAATGACATCTGTGTGCGTACTCTAGAAATGCAGGAAGTTCTTCCACAGGATCGACGAGGCGTTCTAGCGACAAAGTCTGTTGATTTTGGATCACTGGAAGAGAAAGAAATTGTGTTTGAAGTTCGTGAGTTACCTGTCGGCAATCATGAATTCAGCATCCAACTCCTGCCCTCCGAAAGTGACCCTGTCATCTATGATGATG
>JBGSVC010000637.1:0-12376 GCA_041753175.1 Planctomycetaceae bacterium | reverse complement strand
GATTGCTCCTCAGGGTGATCTGATCGCCGTCTGTGGGCAACTGGAAAACAACGTATTTTTGCTAATCGACTTGCAAACGGGCGATGTTTACTCCAGCGTCACCGGCCACGAAGCCCAGGTCAGTTCGCTGGCATTTTCTGATGATGGTCAATGGCTGCTCAGCGCCAGCCAGGCCAACGTCATGGCAATCTGCGATATTTCCGCTTGGCGCAAAAGTGGTAAAACACAACTGCCAGCAACTCCGATCTTTGGTCATCAGGCAGGTGTTTTCCACTGCGAGACACTCGGCTCAGGAAATCAACTTCGGCTTCTTTCCACATCGGCAGACCAAACCTGCAAGATCTGGCTTCAAGCTGGGGGCCAGTGGAATGCCGAGAAAACACTCTCACGCGACGAAAGTATGTACTATCAAGTTGTCGCGGCACCCAACAATCAATTTTTTGCAATCAGTGCGTTTAACCGCCCCGTTCAAGTCTTTTCTTCCAATGGAAACTATCTGCAATCATTTGGAGGGTTTGCAGAAAGCGCACCCACGGGAGTCGCTGCGATTCCTGCATTCACGCATGATTCCTCATCGCTCGTGTTGGGACTTTCTTCCTCATTCGGACTGGGTGGCTGCAAAGTCTTTAATCTTAAAACAGGACAGGTCACTGCCCACTTTAACGGCCACAACAACACCGTGATGGCTGTCGCGTCTCATCCTAAATTTTCACAGGCAACTCCTCTGATGGCCTCAGCCGGAGGCGACGCCAATGAGATTTATCTTTGGAACGCCAGGACAGGAGAAGAGGTCGGTTCGATCATTGGAAAAGGGGGAGCCGTTTTCGGGCTGGCGATTTATCACACCGGAAAACAAATTGCCTACGGCCAGAAAAATGGACACGAAATTTCCGTCAATGCAGATCACCCCTTGATTCACACCTTCGATTTGGAAGGTCTGTCTCCAGGCGGGAGTGTGGCGCAAAGCTGGACAACCTGGACACGTTGCATCGATACTATTGCTGGTTGGTCAGCCATTGCTCCCGAACAGTTATACGGCTCACTTCAAATTCTAAGAAATGGTCAGCTCGTCTCGGAAATCAACCGTGACGATGCCGGACGTATTATCTGTTACTCATTTCTTCCTGATGGTCGATCAATCGTCGTCGGTTATGATTTCGGTCTGGCGATTTATGATACGCAGACAGGACGCAAACTGAAGGAATTCATCGGGCATGAATCTGTGGTCTGGTCGCTTGCGGTCAGTCCTGATGGCAAAACACTTTACACCTCCGGAGGTGATCAGACGATTCGGATCTGGAACCTCAATGCAACCCCCGATCGTTCGGGAAGCGTCACCTCGCTACTCAATTTGTTTGTGACTCGTGACGGACAGGATTACATTGCATGGACCAACGAAGGCTATTACACCGGCTCACCGGGGTCTGACGACTTTATCGGTTGGCATTTGAATCGCGGGATTGACCATCAGGCAGATTTCGCTTCCGCCTGGCAGTATGCAAGAGCTTTCCGTCGTCCGGATATCGTCTCACGAGTGATCTCTGCAGGTTCGGTCTCGGAAGCAATCCGATTGGTCTCATCTGAAAAGAATCATACCGATAATACGATCCTCGATGTTTCCAAAGATCAGGATGATCTGGCAGTCCCCGTCGTCGAAATCACCGGCCCCGCTTCTGGTATGAAAACACAATCGACCTCCATCCGCGTAACCGGATCGGCTCGCTCGACTGGCAAACTGCCAATCAAAGACATTCGTGTCCTCGTCAATGGTCGGCCTGTCAGTCAGACACGAGGTTTCGTTGTACAACCCAAAAATGGGACCGATCCTCGTGTTCAGGATGCTCACCCTTTTGACTTCGAAGTCGGTTTGCTGGATGGTCAAAATCAAATTGACGTGATCGCCTCCACCGCCTATGCCACAAGCCAACCAACTCAGATCTCAGTCATCAGAGAATCAACAATTACAATTCAGCCTTCACTTTACGTGTTAGGTATCGGAGTGGCAAATTATGCCGAACCCGATCTGGCGTTGAGTTTCCCCGATGATGACGTCTTGAAACTGATTGAAGTCCTGAAAAAACAAACCGGTGGCCTCTATCAGAAAGTCGTGGCGACATCGTTAATCAATCAGGAAGTCACTGACCGCAATATCAAACGTGCTCTCGTGGAATTGCAAAGAAGCGTCACTCAACATGATATTGCCATCGTTATCATTTCAGGCCACGGAGATCTGGCAGAAGGCGAGTATTTCTACTGCCCCTACGACCACAACCCCAACGAAACGTCTGTGTTTGGAATTCGCTTTTCCGACCTCACTGAGCCTCTGTCACAAATGCCCTGCAAGGTCTTGCTGTGCCTGGATACCTGCCACGCCGCTGGTGTTTTAGGTCCGACGGGGAACCGGGCCAAGGCAACCAACACCGCGATCAATCGTGCTCTGGCCGAGATGACGAGTGTGGAATCAGGCATGGTCGTGATGGCCAGTTCGACTGGGCGGCAATCAAGTCTTGAAAATGATGACTGGGGACATGGAGCTTTTGCTTTGGCTTTGATCGAGGCCATTTCAGGTCAACGTTCTGCTGGCTCATCCAGCGACCTGACTCTGCCTTGTGATCTCAATGCCGATGGCATTCTCGAGTTGACAGAAATCGACGCCTATGTCACCGCCCGAGTCAAAGAATTAACCGGCGGTCGTCAGCAACCCGTCACCGAACGCGGCCGCATTCCCTCATTCCCTATTGCCATCACTCAACCGACTACTGCAAACTAAGACGCATCCCGCATATGTGTGAGAATTTTTAACCTTCTCTCGTTGGGGCATCCCATCAATTTTTTGCAGATCATCTCGATGCCACCTTCCATCGGATTTGCTGTCGACGAAAGAAACTTTCTTTTTGCTCTCATCGTGTTAGCTCTGATCGCATTGATCGTCAAACACCGAGTCTTTCCGCCATTGTCGATCCCATGCAGTCGGAATCTTTATACATAGAATGTTGACATCCATCCACTGATTTGCCATGCTGGTAGGCTTCACGTCTTACCTTCATCTTGGGAGCAACATCAGTCATGTCGTCAGTTAGGCCAGCTACAGTAAGAGCAGTTGGAGTAGCGCTCCAGTTAGCGATTCAGGCGTTTGAAGCGGGAGAGGTCGAGGGGGCTTGTCGATATCTCCTGGAACTCCATGCTCTCTCGGCTGGGACTGCAGATTCCTGGAATCTGTTGGGGATTATTCACTCTCGACTGGAGTCATATGAAAACGCCGTCATCGCCTTTGAGAGAGCCCACCAACTTTCGCCTCAGCATCCGGACGTGGCATCGAATTTGGGAGTGGCGCTGTGTCGGATCAAGCAGCCAAGGGGGCTGACATTGGTCGCCCGCGAGCGAGACAGAAATCCCCAGTCGACACAACTTGTTCTCAAACACATGGAATGCCTCGAACTTCTTGAGCGTCTTCCCGACGCGGTCACGCTGGCGATGGAAGCGTCTCGTCATATGGAGCACTGGGAGCCGATTGCCCGACGTGCATTGCCAGTCGCAGTGCATGCACGATTGGTCGAAGAGGAGTTGTATTTGCTACAGCGTCTGGTCGTTCATCAAGGCGATGATCATGCGTTGTGTGACAGCTACCTGCAAAAACTCGTCCACGCCAACCGCCTGGATGAAGGTTTGAAGTTTGCCCGCCTGCAGGTCGAGCGTGCTCAGCACGAGCCCTATTGGAGATTTCGGCTGGGCAACATTCTGCTGCAGATTTGTCGTCAAGGGCCGAGTCGATGGTTCACGCCAACGCAGGTAATTGACATGGAGAACGAAGCTGTCACACAGTTGGAAGCAGTCGTCCAAGAGAAAGCTAACGCCGAGACGACACGCGCTCTGGCTCTGGCGTACGCCTGGACCAATCAACTCGACAAAGCCGAAGCGACTTTCCAACAAAGTTTGCAACTCAGTCCAAAGCATCCACTCACCTGCGATGAATTCGGCAACTTTTTGATGGAAGTCGGACGTGTCGATGCAGCGATCGGCTATCTGGAAACTGCAGTCCGCGAACAACCCAAACTAGGACGCTCGCAATATCGGTTGACAATTGCTCGAAAAAGTTCCGATCCGCAACGTGACATCGACCTCCTGAACACGCTGCTTGCTGATTCCACACTGCCTAATCCCCAAAAAATCTTTTTGAAGTTCGCGCAGGCCAAAGTCTTGGAAGATGATGGTCGATTCGACGAAGCCTTTGAAGCCTATCGCCAAGGCAATGCGCTCAAACCTCGTCCTGATGATTCTTTCCGTGAAGACCATGCCTCCCGGTTAAAATTGGCGAAAGACGTTTTCACCTCCTTTGACTGGCAGCAGCATGCACGCCATGCACACTCATCAACGCATCCCGTCTTCATCGTCGGGATGCCCCGATCGGGGACAACGCTGACCGAGCAGATTCTCTCGTCACATCCTGATGTCTACGGGGCAGGGGAGCTCAAATGGATCTCCTACCTGGCACATCATCCGACGGGAATGCGTCGCAAAAGCCCCCTCGTGGTGCCCAAGTCGGCCGATGAATGGGACTGTCTTCAGAAATTCGCGGCAGAGTTTGCAGACCATCTTCATACCCTGGAACCGAAGGCAACCTACGTCATCGACAAGATGCCCACCAACTTTCTTCATCTGGGACTAATCGCGTTGATGTTTCCTCAGGCCCGCATCATCCACACCCAGCGTGACCCGCTGGACATTTGCCTGTCGTGTTTTAAGAAAAATCTCGACTGGCCGTTTTGTGACTTGGAAGCAATCGCCGTTTACTATCAGCAGTATCTGGATTGGATGGCGTTGTGGCAGGAACTACTGCCCATCCGGCGACTGGATATCGTTTATGAAGAACTGGTGCAGGATCCTGAGTCTCAGTCGCGTCGTCTGGTCGACTTTTTAGACCTCCCCTGGAATGATGCCTGCCTGGACTTTATCCACAACGACCGCGCAGTCCGCACACCCAGTAAATGGCAAGTCCGCCAGCCAATCTACACCTCCTCCATCGGCGGTTGGCAGCGATATGCCCAACAGTTGCAACCACTCCGATTGTCGCTCAAACACAATGAATATTGAGGGGATGCGGACAGAGACCAGTCAACCTAAAAATGTTGTGATGCTTTGGTTATGTAGACGGACGCCAAATTTTATAACGGATATGACTCAAATCACTTAAAGCAACACCAGAGCACCGCTTGTTCCGCCGCTTGTCAGTAGACTATCGGACTAGTCACACTTTGGGAATACACTGGGACTGAAACACGCCAAGCCATCCTTACTTTGCTGACATCAAAGATTTTTTGTAATGAATTAAAGATATTGGGTCCACTTTAAATCGACCTTAAGACAACTTTACGTTGGGCATCGGCGAATTTACCATAATACCGCAGTCAAATAATTTAGAGTATGCCGAATCCGATAGCAGCAAGATATTCAAATGTGCGATCGTAATACTCACATTTACGAGTGTGGTCGTCCGTCTCGCCTGGCGGCACAAAGATAACCATTCCCTGTCGGGCTCTCGTCAACAGAACGCGATAGGCATTTTTTAGATATGTTTGTCGATCTTTTTTGAGAATGCGATTCCAACGGTCACCGACAAATTTCCAATGTTCCCAGTTATTAGAGGTCTTGCGAAAATCGGCGTCCCAGGTGACGCATGCCCAGTCAAGTTCAAGTCCTTGCACGTGATACTCAGTAGCAGCGTCTTCCATATAGAAGGACGACCTTACGTCCTCTTTACCATATAAAAACCATTGAACCGGGTCAATTTGTAGACGCACATCTATTGCGTGTGGTTTTAGACGATATGCTTTTGATGATGCGACAAGACCATACCGTTCGTTGCCGCGTGCCTTGTCTCGCACCCAGCGCTTTGCCATTGACAGATCCCGTGTGATGAGAATCGGATAGCGATCTCTAAGCTCTTCTAGTGTATGCATTGCTGATTCCATTTCAAGATCAAGAATCTGCTTTACTAACAATGATACGTGTTCGGCACGGAAGGATCGCATCGATACACTCAAATGTAGTTCGTCTTGGATCTTCACGTTAGCTATATCTCTCACTTGCTTAACAAGCTCACCAGTGCCATATTCGGAATCAGTGAGTCGAGAGGAGATAAATATATGCCAATGGGGGAAAGATCGTGATAAAGCGGCAAGCCACTCAATAATGCCTGCTTCACCCGTATTAATTTCCTGCCCACCACCTACCAGACAAACAATGACGGCCCAATCCGAATGTCGATCGAGGCATGAAATCAAGAATTCGGGCTCGGACTTCGTAAATGTCATCTTGTGACGCGATTTCATAAATCTCGCAGTTTGATCCAAGTTCCATGCGCGCTGCGCTTCATCAAATATCGCGACATGCTCAATCGGAGGGTGGGTATCATCCTTTATGCACTCATTCCGGAAATGGTGCACGTTCTGAATGAATGCTTTCACTTTGCTGCGTGCAGCACCGAGCTTTACGGAAGTTCCTTGCTCCTTCTTTCTACGTACCTGATCTTTTGCGAGCGCCTCGCGGAGAACGGCAACAAGTGGACCATTCCCTGAAAGAAAAACACTATAAAGGTCAGAGTCTTTTTCGAAGTACCTTGTCGCTATATCAAGTCCTACCAATGTCTTGCCCGCTCCCGGAACGCCAGTGACGAAGCAGATAGACTTCCAATCATTAGCTTTCGACGTTTTGATAATATTCTCGACTGTGCTGGTAGTAAGAGTTAGATTTTCGGAGCCAGCATCCTTCTTTGTGATCTCCTCGACCCGATGCCCACCGTAAAGTGCCATGGCGGCTTCGATAATCGTAGGCGTCGGCTGATATCGTCCGGCTTCCCAAAATGCGCGTTCGATTACTGGTCCATTGGTAAATTCGAGTACGTGTTCGATAATATCCCCAAGAGTATCGGTCGTGGCTCGAATGGGTAACATAATATTGTCACCATGCGCGGTGAACGCGAGCATTATCGTACCGTTGTTCTGGGCAAGTGTTGGCAAAACGATTGGTGCAATAGGTAGGTTGTGACTGGTCTGATGGAAGTTGCTTAGGTCAAGAGCGTAATCACATACCTGATCGAGTGCATGGCCAGTGTATGTTGACTCCCCAACTTTAAATTCGATTATGAAGATTACGCCATCAATCAAAGCGAGCACGTCGATCCGCTTTCCAAGCCGTGGAATCGAGAATTCAAAATAGATAGAACCGCGATCGCGAAAGGGAGAGAGCACAGCTTTAAGTATCAAAACTTGCTCGAGCCAGGCATCGGTTTGTGTCGTCTCGATCGTTGAACCATTGGCACTCGCAAGCCTGACAAGTTCACCAAGGATCGCATCGGGATCGCGATCGATAAAACCATTTATGCTATCCGAATAGTAAGCACGGTTCATCGCCGAGTCCTTTGTAGCTTTCGGTCAGGTAGCAAATACGTTGTAAAGAATGAGGGAAGTTTAGTACATTTCTCAAAAGTACTGGTCAAGGCTATCGAACTGCCAGAACTTTTCAAGAAGACTGCCATTGGATTCAACGTGCCTGTCGTCGGATTTTGATTCTTAGATTTCCCGTCACAAACCCCCCGCCGCGTAATTGTTCGCCGAGAAAATCTTGCCTGCTTCGAGGCAACTCCAACGCAGAGGTCTTCTCTGGTCATACGCCGTGATTGCGGCATTCCTCGAGCAACAGTCTCAACAGCCGCACGGATAATCACGATGCCTTGCCTCTCCAAACCAACCGAAACGGCCATAGATCCGAACACCGGCGAGCGAGTCACCAAGACGAGCCAAAAGCGGTATGGCTATCAGCGTGACGCTGACGGCGTGTTACATTGTGTCCCTTTATGCAACGACACAGCAGCGGCTCCCTCGATGTTAGCCGCGGAGTTCAAACGTCAGGAACGCATCGCGGCGGGCAACGATGAATCAACGCCATTGCCCGCAGAGAGTCTGTCAAAAGTCCTGGAGCGATTTGAAGCGTATCTCCGATCAAAACGTGAGAGCGACAAACACATCAAACAGACGATCTCTCGAACAAGAACGAAGACCACGCAACGCCACCTGGACCACAGCTTGTCCAAAATACTGACGTTCTGGCTCCAGCAGAGCCAACCAGTGTTACGATGAACACACCACAAGCATCCGACTGCACTTGTTGTAACTGCTTACATGACAAGACTCTTGGCAACGAAAGTCACCAAGAGTGGTCGTATGTCAGAATGCACCCCAGTGGGCTCGAACCACTAACCTTCGGTTCCGTAGACGGCCCATCCAAATCTGTAAGTAATTGCCAGACGATATACTTACGTCACAATGAGAATAACGCTTGTACTCCTGCTTGTCCTGAGGCTCGCGAATTCACTCGACTCTGGCAGAAAGCGACACCGGAAACCCGCAATGCCGTTATGGTATTACTCAGAGCGGCCTACGGATATGAAAAAGGGAATCTCTAAGGCAACGGCTTTAATCCAAGCTCATTTAAGTATTCATTATGCTTGTCTTTTGCTTTTAAAATCTCTTTTTCAATCGAGTCAAGTTTCACAAAAGTCTCCGACAAGTCGATCTCGTTTTCTGCTTCCGCCGTACTAACGTAGCGCGAAATATTGAGGTTGAAATCGTTCGCCTCAATCTCTGTCATCTTCACGCGGCGGGCATAGCGTTCGATCGGCTTGGTGGGCCGCTTTTGATACGTCTCGACGATCCGCTCAATGTGCTCGTTCGTCAGTTGGTTCTGCCGCTTGCCCTTCTCGAAGTGCTCTGCTGCGTTTATGAAGAGCACGTCATCTGGCTTCTTGCACTTCTTAAGAACCAGAATGCAGACCGGGATGCCTGTCGAATAGAACAGGTTCGCGGGAAGGCCGATTACGGTGTCGATCTGCCCGTCCTTCAGCAGCTTCGTGCGGATGCGCTCCTCCACGCCTCCACGGAAGAGCACGCCGTGCGGCAGGATGATTGCCATCACGCCGTCGTCTTTCAGGAAATGCAGCCCGTGCAGCAGGAAGGCAAAGTCGGCTGCGCTTTTGGGGGCCACGCCGTGGGCCTTGAATCTCATGTCCTCGCCCATTGCTTCGCCTGAATCCCAGCGATAGCTGAACGGCGGATTGGCGACCACTGCATCAAACGCCGACTTCTTTGCCGGGTTCGTCTCACGAAGCATGTCCCAATCGTTAGTCAGCGTGTCGCCGTGGTAGATTTCAAATTCCGTATCCTTGACTCCGTGAAGCAGCATGTTCATGCGGCACAGGTTGTAGGTGGTGATGTTCTTTTCCATCCCGACAATCCTGCCGATGGTGCCGCCCGCTTCGTTCATGCGATGCCGTACGTTGAGCAGCAGCGACCCGGAACCGCACGCAAAGTCGAACACCGCGTTCAACTTCTTGCGCATGCCGGTCTTTGGTTCCTGGCTGTCGAGCGTGACGATGCCCGACAGGATGCTGGAAATCTGCTGCGGGGTGTAGAACTCTCCTGCCTTCTTGCCCGATCCGGCTGCGAACTGACCGATCAGATATTCGTAGGCATCTCCCAGCGTATCGACGTCGGTCGAGAAGAGGGCCATCCCTCGCGCGATCTCACTGATGATCGAGCAAAGTTTTGCGTTGCGGTCGTCGTATTTGCGTCCCAGTTTGTCAGAGCCGAGGTTGATCTCTGAAAACAACCCCTGAAAGTTGCTGGAGAACGACTCTTCCTCAATGAACTTGAAACCCTTCTGTAGCGTGTCCAGGAGTTTTTCGTTCTGAGTCTTGGCGAGGTGGACGATACTTCCCCAGAGAAAATCGGGCTTCACAACGTAATGCACCTTGCGGCGCATCTGCTTCTCGAACGCCTTTACGTCGTCTGGGTTTTCATCGTACCACACGGAAAGCGACGTCCTGCCTCCGTTGCCGATCGCGTTGGGGTCTGGGTAATCCTTTCCCAGTTCCTTTCTCGCCGCCTGTTCGTAGTTGTTCGAGAGGTAACGCAGGAACAGGAACGAGAGCATGTAATCACGGAAATCGTCCGCGTTCATCGCCCCACGCAGCGTATCGGCGATGTTCCAGAGCGTCTTGCCGAGTTGTTTTTGGTCGTCGCTGGTCATGGTGATGCGTCGCATTCTCTGTCAAGAGTGTTTTGATCGTGGGGAAGGATGAGGGGATTTGCTCAGTGAGGGTTCTCTCTCCGGAACTCGATCGTGGCTCGCTCACGTTCCAATTCCTGCCGCAACATCTCTTCTGACGGCAGAACCAACCGGTATTTGCTGGCAAAGAGTTGTTCGCTTTCGTGCAACACTGAATAGCGGACAACTGATTGATCCTTGCTGCCGCACAGCAAAATCCCCACAGTAGGGTTGTCCCCGTCGCATCGACGCTGATCGTCGTAGAGGCGGACATACATGTCCATTTGCCCAATATCCTGATGAGTCAGGTGACCCATTTTCAGATCGATCAGGACAAAACATTTCAATAGATAGTTGTAAAACACAAGATCAATAAAAAAGTCCTGCGTTTCGGTGCTCAATCGCTGTTGTCGGGCGACAAAGGCAAACCCTTTGCCCAATTCAAGCAGAAATTTCTGCAGGTTGTCCATCAGTGCCGATTCCAGTTCTTCCTCCAGCATCCGGCCTGAATCCGGCAATCCGAGAAACTCCAGCAGGACCGGATCGCGAACGAAGTCCTTCGCGGTGGGGAATGATGGAGTGATCTCAGTCGTTGCTGGTGCCTGACTGGAAAGTAGTCGCTCGAAAGACAGGGAATTGATCTGACGTTCCAAGGTCCGAGTGCTCCAGTTCTGGGATGCGGACTCCTGCACATACCACTGCCGGGCACTTTCGTCGTCCACCCTCAACAGCAGTCGATAATGGGTCCAGCTCAATTCGTGACGCAGTGCGTCACGAATTGGGAACGTTTGGTAAAACAATCGCATATTCCGGAGATTCGAGGCGTCGAACCCTCTTCCAAACTCGGCGGTCAAAGATCTCGCCAGTGTCGCCAGGAGGGCTTTACCATACGCTGCGCGGACATCACCACCTTGCTCGAACTCGACGAGATGCCGTCCGATCTCCCAATATGTCTGCACTTGAGCGGTGTTGGCGACTGTCAAAACTCGTTGACGAGACTGAAGGATCAATTCGCGGAGTGAAGCAAGCAGCGGAGGCACGCTATCCCCGGTCGTACCTGTTGCTGGCACCTCGTTGAGATCATCGTATTTCATAGTTCACTCCCTTCTGGCGACGGAAACAGGGTCGCATCTGCACCTGCCTGCACGCAGCGTTCCAAACATCGAGCGTCTTGTAGAGTTGTTTTTGGTCGATATAAGTCATGGTTACTCTGCATGCAGAACGAATCTGTACTTGTCCTGAAGCCTGTCGAATACATCCGAGAAGGTTCTCACATTGTCAGGGACCAACAAGTCAGATGCGTAGTAGTACACGTTCTTGTGGGATAGTGTGTTAATAATGTTCGCAATCGCGCCTGGGTCTTCAAAGCCAATCTGTTCAAGGACGTAGCCGACACGCCCAACTCCCAGGAACGACGCGATATTCTCCAGAACTTGACGCAGCAGTGCAAAGTGGAAGGAACGAACGTCCTCGTCGTCTCTGGCCTTCTTCAAGACCTGCATCAGTCGCAGGTGATACAGCAACACATCGTCGCGCGGCGTTTCGAGCGAAAGGTCACCCTCTTTGTCGCTGAGCAGGTAGGCCTTGGTCACTTTCTTGAACTTGCCAGCCTTCTCCCCCTTGAGCAGCCAGTCTGAGAGGATGGCAAACAAGCCGATATGATGCGTTGTGATGATGATCTTGCGGCGTTCGTGTTGGGCTTCGATCAGCCCATACAGCGTAGACGCGGTCACAAAGATATTGTGATCGTCGAGACTGGAGACGGGGTCGTCGATGAAGAAGTGGCTCGACTGAGCATCAGCCCACCCTTCGACTTCGAATAGAGCCAGAAAGAAGCACCAGACGAAGATCCGTTCTTCACCCCTGGAAATCTTGATCGGCGGCTGCGGGACATCCGGGTTCTGGTTTGGAATGAAGAACGAAATCGATTCGATCCCCTTCTCCGGATCATCTACATGCAGGCGCAGCTCAAACCCGAACTTGGGCTTGTATGCGTTCAGCTTGTCGCGAACGTTGTCCTCGGTGAGCGAGGCGTGAAACTGGCTCAGACTGCTGGAGCGTACCATGAGGCGGATATCCGCGCCGTCTTTCTCTTCGTCATTGTCCCAGACGAACAGGTCCTCGCTGAACGCGTTGTAATAGACGCCCGTGTGCGAGCCGTCTTCCCGCTTGGTCGCGTTTTTATACGCGACACACAATCGGGTCTTTCCTGTGGTGTTGAACGCGTAGGTGAGGACAACCTTCGCGCCATCGCCCCTAATTATTTCAGCAATCT
>JBGSVC010000636.1:0-3062 GCA_041753175.1 Planctomycetaceae bacterium | reverse complement strand
GCCGATGTTGAAGCCGCCGAATTTGCAGCCGAGATCATTCGCGAATACACTAAGAGGCTGGAAGTACAACCCACGCCTGAACCTTTTGATCGAGCACGCGCCTTCAATCGGGCAAGGATTGCGGTGCTAGATCGACAAGGTCATAATCAAGTGACAAACCACCTCGCCGCGGCATTCGAACTATACGGACTGGGGTAAAACACTTCATTATAGCTTTTGGGTGTCGCCCCATTTCGTCTGGAATACGAACTCCGAGATGGGACGTCGCTCGCGTACACTTTGATCTCGCTGCCGGAATTTCTCATTCACACCTGCTATTGGATGACCAGCATAACCTAGCGCAAAAGCTGTCACAGGTTCATGAGACGCTGGAATCCGGAACTCGTGTCGACATTTTGACCGCAAAATGCCTTCCATCTGATGCACATGCAATCCCAAAGAGGTTGCCTGGAATGTCAGGGCAGCGACAGCTAACCCCATATCATGTAGTGCCATTTGGTTGATCTGGCCGTTACGTTGGAATCGAGTTGAAACAACCGTCAGGACGAGCACTCCCGCATTCTGAGCCCAATCCCTGTTGCCTTCAACAAGACATGAGAGCAGAGTTCCAAATCCCTCTGTGTCCTCGCGAGCAGCCAAAATGAATGACCATGGCTGTTCGTTGTACGATGAAGGCGACCATCGTGCTGCTTCAAAACAGGACCACAGCTTCTCCTTTTCTACCTCTCGCGGCTCAAACACATATGGGCTGTACCGTTTTGCAATCAGTTCGTGAATCGCATAATCGAGTGAAGCAAGCTTTGAAGCAGTCATGTCATTTTTCCTGATACGAATCATTTGAGAGAGAGTCGGGACTTGGATTGTTCGGCCTATTTTATTTGTTAACGGTTTGCGGGAGCGAGGGAAACTGCGTATCAAATACCAGAGACTGATAAAGGCTCCGATAGCCGCAGTAGTTTTCGAGTAACCTTTCCAATCGGTCATGAAGACGCCAGCGATGGCTGCCGAACGCACCAGTAAGCAACTGCCGACCGTGCTGTTCCGATAATTGGTTGAGACGCTGGCTGTTGGATTTACGGTCTGTTTCATATTCCAGACATGCTGCAGTCCAATTGTTCGAATGTCGAAGCTCGGCTGCTGCAAAAGCCGCAACATCGTGAATTCCTGCATTGACACCTTGCCCCAAATAGGGGGGCCAGCAGCGAGCAGCATCACCGAGGAGTACGGTGTGGCCGAAAGAGTAAAAGTCGCAATAGGAGTATTTGAATCGTCGGATTGGCGATCGACGGATTTGACCATCAAGGTCAACGGCTAATCCCCGGAGAACGGGTGGCGGCCCCTCCTTAAAGATTCTGAGATCCTCTTCATCCGCGACTGTATGGATGCAACGATCGGTTCTACGCTCCATCAGAAAACTGATTGTCCCATCAGCATTAGGAATTCCAAGGTCGACCGAACCTGGACCGGGGACAATCTGAATGTGGTCGAATCTGATACCTGACTGTCTTGCAGCGGCAGCATCGATATTGCCCATGGCATAAATGAACGGATCGGGGCAACGATGAAACCCGATATCCATTTGCTTAGAAATTTCTGCCCGTCCGCGCGAGTCTGCCCCATCTGCCACAAAGATCCGCCTCGCTTCAATCTGATATAGATTGCCAGATTGCATCAACTGAACCTTTCCTCGTCGAGAGTCGAGTTCCGCCATTCGTGCTCCGTACACAATGGTAACTCCCGTGCGACGGGCAACCTCAAGAAGAGCCGCTGTCAACACCCTCCGAGGAACCGAAAAGAGCCGATCAGTCTCGCGCAAACCATATTGATGCAAGTGATGTCCTGCCGCCGTATGAATTTGCCGCCCGACAATTTCAACGCAGTCAGGGCGGATCTCAACTCCAAGAAGTTGAAGAAATCGAAGAGATCTGTCGACAAGAGTGAAATTGAAACTCGAGTCGTTGTCTTCTGGAATCGCCAGTGGGGATCGCTCGAACAGGACAACATTGCATCCACGCATAGCTCTCCATGCTGCCATCGCAAGACCTATGGGGCCACCTCCGATCACAACATCCTCAAGCTGCATAGCTGTCGGCAACGACTGTCCATATCCGATTTCGAGGTGACTATCTGTCGAATGCTGACCAACGAAGGACTCCGAAGGACTGTCGGTTTGGGAGCTGCTGGGCGCATAGTTCGAGCGCAGGAGGATTTGAGTATTCATCGGTAGATCCTTGAAAGTTGTGACTTTTCAGACGTTAAGCGCGATGCTCGAACACTGGAGCATCTTAAGAAGCCGTCAATATGTCGAAGGGGCGACCGCCGTACCTATAAAGGCGAGGCGGCCAAGCAATGCATCCCAAGTTTCGCTTCTTATAGAACTTTTCAGTCTTTTCTCATTATCGCGGCAAAGAAATGGACGCTTGCGAATAGCTAACTCGGTTCCGAGAGGCACGTAAGTGACCGATCAGAAACCGTTTTGAGGTCAATGCCCACACTGTGACCACACTCGACGCAAGGCCAGGAAGTCAACTTCGCACAGCCCGCCCGAAACAGCCACTGGAAAAAGTGACATCGCATTTCGGAGTCGTCAATCGCTGCCCCTTCGGGACCACTCTCGATGCCGCGACGATACACATCTGCTTCGTCGGGCGTCAGAGAAAACTGAATCGTTGGGCAATTCGGGTTGAAGCATCCGCAGGCAACGACGCTCTTTCCTTCGAGTGATTGATGATCCATGGCAGTCTCCGTTAACTTGTCTAGAAACTCATCTCCCGTTGGGGCTCACTCATAGAGAGCAAGGCGACGTCGCATCTGCACAATCTTTTTCTGATTTTTTCGCGACTAACCGCGGAATTTGATAACTTTGCGGAATTAATTTTCCCTCACCGATCACTGACAACATCCCAATCGGACTTTGTCCTCATGGGAATACACATCGCGCTGGGGTGCGGCTGGCTCCTCCAACCAACCTGGAATGTCCCGGTATGACAGTCGAACAGTTTGCCTCACTACGGGAAGCTCTCGCTCACTGGTGTGGAGAGGGAGCAGATCTGACGAGTGTC
>JBGSVC010000635.1:0-5487 GCA_041753175.1 Planctomycetaceae bacterium | reverse complement strand
CACTCCCATTCTGCTGTACATACTCCAACAAAGCCGGAATGTTCAGACCATTCCGATTCACGACACCCCCAAACGCATCACTGACAGCAATGATTTTCATGTGATGCTGATAAAGATATTGCCCTAGAAATGAGCCGACATTCCCAAAACCCTGGATCGCGACCGTCATTTCCTCGTGGTTTTTCTTGAGCTTTTTCAGCAAATGCAGCGTCATCAGGCCTACCCCACGTCCCGTCGCCTCTTCGCGTCCCTCGGCTCCATGCAGCTCCAAAGGCTTGCCCGTCACACAGGCCGGATTAAATCCATGGAACTTCTGATACTGATTCATAAACCACGCCATCACCTGCGCATTTGTCCCCATGTCGGGAGCAGGAATGTCTTTATCAGGACCAATGACATCGTGGATGGCATCCACGAATTTTCTCGTCAATCGCTCCAGTTCACCGGGACTGAGCTTTCTCTCATTAACAGCAATCCCCCCTTTTGCTCCTCCGAACGGAAGATTGACCACTGCCGTTTTCCACGTCATCAGCGTCGCCAACGCCAACACTTCGTTTTCGTCGACCTCATGGTGATATCTCAATCCCCCCTTATACGGCCCCTTTGCCTGATTATGCTGTGTTCGAAAGCCAATATAAGTTGAGATTTCTCCATTATCTAACTCGACAGCCACCTGAACTTTAATTTGACGTTCCGGAGTTAACAGCAGTTTTTGCATATTATCGGACAGTCCCATGACGCGTGACGCCTGGTCAAAGTAGTAACAAGCCGATTCATACGCACTCATCGCAATTCCCCTTATAATCCAGTTAGAAATTCCAATTCCGCAGACGCATCCGAAACTCAGTTTCACCCAAACACATCATCGGCGAATTGCTACCCGAAGGAAGTCATCTGGTTGTAGCTCATAGCATTTTCAAACAACTTTGAGCAAGCCAAAACACGTTCTTCCCAACGCACCCACCTCACATCACACCCTATTCGCCACTTTAATCACATAAGGTATTGAATGCACCGTGCTCACCCCGTATCCAATCATGCTCTCATTTGTAATCTGCACCTTTCAACAGAAACAATTTGATTCACAAGGGGATGATAGACCGTTTAACAGCCAGCAGAAAATCAACGGGCCTCTATGAGCGTTGCCTCACTTAATCTGTTGACTCTGAATGAACTTGTTCGCCAACTCATCTTTATAGAGGAAATCCCTGTAATTGAGTTTAAGTGGTGTCTCATCCATATCTTGACGTACACGTTCAAAGGTAAGAGTTAATATTTGGAACTATGCGGCAATGACATCGCCGTAATAGGATCTAAAATTTCCGATATTTTTGATGTTGATTCTGTGTATCATTGACAAACCAACTAGCCATCCGATATCACATGAACCTGACGACTAAAGAAACATAGATCTGACAGGCTATCATCTTTGTTGGGAAACTGCTGAATTCTTGCATTTCAACCTCGATAGTCTATAAATTATCTCATTATGTATTCACAACCCATCAATCTTATTTTAATTTTATTAAATTGACTCCGGAAAGGTTCCCTAATCTCATGACAAACACGCTGGAAAATATGTCGTTATCCCAAATCGAACAAGTCCTGAGAAATCGACAGGGTGAAGTCGAATCACTTCGCAAAAAACGCGACAAACTCACCATGCAACTCAAAGAAATTGATGATCAGATTGCGAGCCTGGTTGGCTCGGGTGATCTCGAAAAGCGTGGCGCACGTGCTCGCAATGAAAAAAGTCTTAACGAGCATATTCAGGAAATCCTGAAAAAATATAAGAAAGGTCTTAGTCTCAGCGAGTTGGCAGACGCTGTCATTGCCGCAGGTTATCATTCTAACAGTAAGAACTTTAAAAACGTCCTGTACCAAAACTTATACGGTGCTGACAACATCGCTCGCGACGAAAACTCGGGAAAATATGTGCTCGCCAACAACTAGAGTAACTTCCCCTTAAGATTTGCGATGACAGCTTACGTTGATTGACACTGTTTCTCCTACAAAAAATCATCCTTAACGAATTATCAGGATCCTTTTTGTTGACCAACATTTCAACTTCTATAAAGTAAACCCGACGAGCCACTTCGCATAACTTAATACAAACATTATTTCCTGGCTAACTTTCCGTTAAGCATCAGCTTGGTCTCGGTTTTCATGATTCCGAAAATCACGCGAGCAGGGACGTGATGGAGAATTCGATCCATGCAATCACAAAACCCATTGGGAAACCAACTCGCTGCTAATTCCCTCCTGCTCGTCGATTGACAATCAAATGCTCCATCAAAACGCCGATGCCCCTGTGGTCGGCTTTTTTTGGATGCCCGACATGACGCTGCGTTCCCTGTCATAGTCTCTTCAATAGTTCGAGTCTGCCTGCAATCGACATGCTTAGAATCCGTTAACGTCCAAGAAGTCGAACCTCCAGCGAACAACAACAAGAAATAACATCAAGTTTCGAGCTTGGATGTTCAAGATTTTCTTTCTGTTTTTTGCCTTCTTCAACCGACTTTAATCCGTTCCCCTTCAGCCAGACCAATGGAATAGACCATGATTCGATGAGCCACTATTTGTGTTCTTTGTGTCATATCAGTTTTTTTTGCCAGTCAATACGATTAAAATCATCATCGATGCTCACAGAGTGCCAACTTGCCAGTAAAACTCTCGGACGACTAATTTCCGAGAGTGCCGGACGAGTTTAGATGCGGAAGGAATCATCAGCGGTGGAATCGGATGCCTCACAACAGATATCAGCCCCCACAGCCTCTAAGGGTCTGAAATCGGCAGTGGCTAATTCGTTCCAACAGGAATTGCGTCTCCTTCAAACACTGGTCAACTCGTCTTTAGCGTCTGTTTTTGAAGACCGAAACATCCCTCAACCACTCCACGACGCCATGCGATATTCCCTACTTGCCGGGGGAAAACGCCTGCGTCCTATTCTCGTTTTGCTCGCCGCCAAGGCCTGTCAGGCCGATATTCAACAGGCACTCCCTGCAGCGTGTGCTGTTGAAATGGTCCATACCTATTCATTGATCCACGATGATCTCCCCGCCATGGACGACGACGACCTCCGCCGCGGCAAGCCGACAAACCACATCGTCTTCGGAGAGGCCAATGCCATCCTTGCCGGCGATGCACTGCTCACTTATGCCTTTGAACTCATCGCCACTCAGATCACACCCGGCGAAGTCTCCGCGCGCTGTATCGCCGCGTTGGCCAAGGGTGCCGGTCCGGAAGGCATGGTCGCAGGTCAAGTTCTCGACCTGGCTGCCGAACAACACCCAGTCACTGAACCGACAGAGCTGGAAAATATTCACCGCTGCAAAACCGGCAAACTCATTGCCGCTTCCCTTCAAATGGGCGGAATTATCGGCGGAGCCACTCCTCTCCAGTTGACCCATCTGGAAAAATACGGTCATTATATAGGTCTGGCATTTCAAATTATGGATGATATTCTCGACTGCGTCGGTCATGCCGATACGATGGGAAAGCACGTCCGGAAGGACGCAAACTTGGGAAAAGCAACCTACCCACAATTGTTGGGGCTTGAGAAAAGCCAGACATTGGCAGACAATTTAGTCTCTCAGGCCAAAGATGAACTCAAAACCTTCGGCGAAAACGCACTCGATTTGATTCACCTTGCAGATTACCTGAGAAATAGAGACCATTAATCGAATCCTCTGTTTCTCAAGCCGACCGATTTACTTTTCGCCCCGACATGGACGACCATTTGACACCACTTGACAGATAGCCACTTTGAATCTCGTCAATATCATCAGGGACACGATTGTATGAGCTTTGAACTTCTTCCGCTGATCAGCTCCCCTCACGAACTCAAATCATTAACCGATGATCAGCTCCTGCAACTCAGCCAGGAAATCCGCGAAGCTCTTTGCAGTCTCGTTGAAACACGCTCCGCACACTTCGCCAGTAATCTGGGTGTTGTTGAGCTCTGTCTGGCTTTGCATCTTGTCTTCGACTTCACTAAAGATCGTCTGATCTGGGACACTGGACACCAGATTTATCCCCACAAACTCATCACCGGACGCTTCAATCAGTTCTCCACCATCCGTCAAAAGGGCGGACTGATGGGTTACCCCAATCCTCATGAAAGTCCCTACGATCTGTTCATGACGGGCCACGCAGGCGCCAGCGTGTCCACAGTGCTTGGCCTCCAAACAGCCGATGATCTGCTCTTTGATGACGGTCGAAAGTCAGTCGCCGTCATCGGTGATGGGGCTCTCCCTTCGGGCGTCGTCTTTGAAGCCATGAACAATGCCGCCGGTTTAGACAAAGATATCCTGGTCATCCTCAACGACAACAAAATGGGAATCTGCCCCCGGGTCGGCGGACTGGCTCAATACCTCGATAAAGCCCGCGTCGCCCCCTTCTACAACGGACTCAAACGCGATATTTCCTGGGTTCTCAACAAGCTCCCGGTCGTCGGACAGCCCGTCGAACAAGGTTTAAGCCAACTTAAAGACTCCCTCAAAACTCTCCTTCACGGCGGCATGCTCTTCGAAGAAATGGGCTTTCGATACATCGGACCCATCGATGGCCACAACCTCAGCGAACTCACCAAATATCTCAAAATGGTCAAAGACATCAAGGGACCGACCCTCCTCCATGTCTTTACCGACAAAGGCCACGGCTTCGCTCCCGCCTGCGAAGATCCCGTCACCTTCCATGCCCCACCCCCCATCAGCCGCACTGCCAACAAAGTCACCGTCAAAGCCTCCTCATCATCAATGGCCTACACAGATATCGTCAGCCAATCCATCCATGATGTTATGACAGACGATGAAAAAGTTGTCTGTATCACCGCAGCGATGTGTGAAGGAAACAAACTCGGAAAAATTCGCGACGACTTCCCCACCCGCTTCTTCGATACCGGCATCTGCGAAGGACATGCTGTCGCGTTCGCCGCGGGGATGGCCAAATCTGGCATCAAACCCATCGTCGATATCTACAGCACTTTTCTCCAACGCAGCTTCGACCACATCTTCCAGGAAGTCTCCCTTCAAGACCTCCCCGTCATTTTCTGCCTGGATCGTGGCGGCGTCTCTGGTCCCGATGGCCCCACCCACCACGGCGTCTTCGATAATTCCTACATGCGAACATTCCCCAACATCATCGTCTCCGCTCCCGGCGACGAAAACGACGTCAAACCCCTGCTAGAATTTGCGCTCGCATGTCAGCGCCCTATCTCACTCCGCTACCCCAAAGCTGTCGCCGAACGCGTTCCCCGTCAGGCCACTCCCATTGAACTGGGCAAAAGTGAAACCATCCGCTGGGGCAAAGATGGTAACTTCTTCTGCTTTGGTGCCCTCGTCCCCGATTGTATCCGCGCCTCCGACCAACTCGCCGATGAAGGACTTGATATCGGCGTCATTAATGCCCGTTTTCTCCGCCCGCTCGATACCGAAACGCTCGCCCACGCTCTACGGGAATCTCCATTCCTGATCACCGTCGAAGAAA
>JBGSVC010000634.1:0-3367 GCA_041753175.1 Planctomycetaceae bacterium | reverse complement strand
GGCTTGAGGTCTCGGTGGATCACGCCGGCCTTGTGTGCGGCATCAATACCGCGTGCGGTCGTCTTGATGAGTTCGACGGCTTCAGTGAGGGGAAGGGGCTGGCCTTTGAGGCGTTCTTCAAGGTCGCCGCCATCGATGAGTTCGAGGGTGATGAATGGTTTGCCATCGTGGTCGTTGATTTCGTAGACCTGTACGATGTTCGGGTGATGGATCTTGGCGACGGATTCGGCTTCGGTTTGAAACCGGACGACATGCTCACGCTTTTCTTCGTGAGAGAGGATCTTCAACGCCACCGTACGATGGAGTTTGAGTTGGATTGCTTCGTAAACAGTCCCCATGGCCCCGCGTCCGAGCAGACCGATAATTTGGTAGCCCTCAATCTGGGGCAAGTCGGCGGCGTGTTGAATTGTTTCATCCCCACCCTGGGAATGGGAATCACGCGCTGAGGCATTCGATTGGTTGTGATTTGTGGCAGTCATAACACAAGCATTCAGTCCAGATTGATCGATTTCGAACCAGCGTGCGAATCGTCTCCGACCCTGCGATTGAAGGCAAGATCAAAATACCCGAGTGGGAAGTCGTAGATCGATCGAGATCATAACAGCAAAATTACGTTTCCTGCATAAAAAGGTAGAACTATTCTTGAGGCAGGCTGCGTATACGTAAGGAGGCGATTTTGAGGGGTTTGGCTCCATATTTCGTGTCGTAGGTGCCAATGATGACTTGTCCGGGATGATAGTTATCCAGAGGGTAGTTTTCGATGAGTTTTGTTGTCTCAACTTGCAGATTGAGCATGTCTTGATCGACACGCATGCGAAATCCTTCGAGTCCTCGACATTCATAGCGTGTGACTTCTTTGTGAGTTGATTCGATGCCTTCCCCTCCGCGGAATTCGCAAACATGCCACGGGCTTCCACTGGTCTTTAGATTGACATTATAGACAGCATAGCCATGCCCCTCGCCCCATCCCAGCAGCATGAACCAGCCACCCAGGCCTTCCACGTTGAGTTTACCTTCCAGTTCGAACTGGTCTGTCGTGCCGAGCATAATCGCCGCATTTCGCCCGGCGGTTCGCGTTAAATAACCATCCACCAAACCCCACTCTCCATCAACCTTAACAGTCCCGAGCAAAAATGGGTCGTTGGGAAAAGGCCCGCTGATTTCCAGATCGTCGACAACTGCAAATGGGAGTTTAGCCGGGAGAGAGAGCGTGCCAGGGCGTGGATTGGGATTAAAGTAGCTGACATGCCATTTTTCCCCGATGGCCATTTCCACGGGTTCATCGGGGGCGGGTTTGGCTTTTTTGGATTTTGTCTGAGCCTGACAGATCGCTGGGGAATGACACACTAAAAATAGTAGGCACAAGCTAAGCAGGCAACAACGCAGTAAAGTCACAGCAACTTGATTAATTCTCATGAGGAGAGGTCATCCAATTTATAAATGTCGATCTTGCACAGGCATTCAGCGCGTCAGCTTATTTTGCCATGCGATGATGTCTCTGAACAACTGTTTTTTGACGGAAACGAAAAATAATCTCAAGACATCGTTGCAAATTTAGTCTGCCCGAATGAGTTGATTACCGGGCAAGCGACGAATGACTTTTTTGATTTCGAGCATCGTCAGATTGGCAAGCACCTGACCTGAATCAAGTGAGCTTTGCAACAAGAGTTCATCGACATGAAGAGGGTGAACGCCGATCAGTTCATAGAGGCTTTGTTCAGCCGGGCTTAGGCGAGCCAATGGTTTTGGACTGACGGGCGGAATGTGAGAGGTGTGACTTGCAGTCGCGGGGGGCTGTGTTGACGGCGAACTGATGTCGCTGTCTGTTCGGGAACGTTCCTGCGTAAACCCGGCTTGCACATGGCGTGCTAAAGGCTTGATGACTTCCAGAACATCGTTGACATCGCGCACTAAGACGGCTCCATCGCGGATCAGGTCCAGACAGCCTTCGGATTCCCGCTGATCGACTCGGCCCGGGACAGCAAAGACTTCCCGATTTTGTTCGACGGCATGTTTGGAAGTATGCAGTGAACCGCTCGTGCGTGACGCTTCGACCACAATCACACCCAGTGTCATCCCGGAAATTACGCGATTTCGCTGCGGAAAGAGTCCACGGTTGGGACCGCGCGAAATGGGTGACTCGCTGATGAGCGCACCGCAGTTTGTGATTTCCTCGGCGAGATTGGCATGTTCGGGAGGGTAAATCGTTCCCAGCCCGGGAGCACAGACCGCCAGCGTTCGGCCACCTGCTTTCATCGCTCCACGATGTGCCGCAGCATCGATGCCTCGCGCCAGCCCACTGATGACAGTAATTCCCGCCTGAGCCAACCCGACGGCCAATCGTTCTGCCTGGGAGAGGCCATAATGGGTACAATTTCGTGAGCCGACGATCGCGACGCTGATGGCGTCTTCGAGCAGAATTCGACCTTTGACATACAAGAGCTGAGGTGGGTCAGGAATTTCCCGGAGACTTGCGGGGTAGCGATCAGAGGCGATCGGTAGAATCTCGACATGATGTTGTTGGCAACGAGCCAGTTCGGCATCGACTTCGGCATCCCAGTTTTTGTCGATGATTGCAGCAATCAATTTTGGACCGATCCCCGGCACTTGCCCCAGTTCGGTCGAGGAGGCGCGGAAGACCAACTCATGCGATATAAATCGATCGAGCAGAAGTTGCGTTAACCGCGGACCAATTCCGGGAATGAGTTGCAAGCGCAGGGCTGCGCGGGTTTCCTGATCGACACCAGAACTTCCATCCACCGTGTCTGCTTTCTGATTGAAGGAACCGGGATGGAAATCAGGAATTTGCCTGAGACGAGAGGAGACGTAGTTCTCGAGGAAGCTGAAATCGGACATGCTCTTCCCGCGTGACAACTTCATCCATTGTCGCGCCGAATTCTGACTGGAGATAGGCGACGCATTCCTGAACAACAACCTCCGGGGCGCTGGCACCAGCGGTGATCAAGACGGTCCTGGCCTGCTCAAACCATTCGCGTTTGAGTTCGTGGGCTCCATCGATGAGATAAGCCGGTTTGTTGTAGCTGGCTCCAATTTCTTTCAGACGCTTGCTGTTGGAACTGTTCTGACTTCCCAGTACGATGACCACATCGGCTTGTTCGGCGAGCATATCAACGGCCCGCTGGCGATTGGTGGTGGCGTAACAGATATCTTCTTTGGGAGGGGATTGAATTTGCGGAAAGCGTGATCTGAGTCGAGCAATCACGCGGCCGGCTTCCTCAACACTCAGAGTCGTTTGAGTCAGGTAGGCGAGTTTGGATTCTTGATTGAAGGTGAGTGCATCGACATCTTCCGGGGTTTCAACGAGTGTGATGCTTTGAGGCGCTTCACCCATGGTGCCGATCACTTC
>JBGSVC010000633.1:0-4973 GCA_041753175.1 Planctomycetaceae bacterium | reverse complement strand
TGGTTCGCTGGCTCGGATTTTGTATCAGTGTCTGCATAAAGATCCCGGTCAACGTTATTCGAATATTCAACAGGTGCTCGATGCGTTGAGTCTGCGGGAACAGCAGCGTGCGCGTCGTCCGTTTCTGGTATTGTCGGTGTTGGGTCCGTTGATTTTGATGTTGGCGTTGTTTCCTGTGGCGCGGTCTGGAATTGGGTCGATTGTGCGTCAGACCCAGCAGGCGCTCGCGAACCGGGCGTTAGAGGGGGATGCTGTCTCTGCGGGGCTGCTGGCTGTCAATATTTCCCGGGAGTTGGAGGATCGGACGGCTGAGTTTGTGCGCTATGCCAGCGATGAGCGGCTTCGGCTGGCGATGCTCAATGATCAAGAGAAATCCTGGGATCAGCGCACTGAGTTGAGAAGTCTGGTCGATGGATGGAAACAGAGTGTTTCCAAACAGAGAATGAAAATGGAACGTCCGATGGATACGAGCTGGTTTATCACTGATCGAGAGGGTTATCAGATTTATCGTGATCCGCCGAGTTCGACGATCGATGAGCGGTTTCACTGGCGTGATTATTTTCACGGCGAGGGGGTCGAATATGATCCTGAAAAAGTCGCCGATGATATTGAGCCGATTGTCGAGCCATATTTGTGTCAGGCGTTTATCAGTAACGCGACTGAGAAATATATGGTTGCGATCAGTGTGCCGATCTGGGATGAAGCGCATCAAGAGGTGATCGGGGTGCTGGCGCGGACAACGTTGTTGAGCGAATTGCTGGATGAATGGGAGAGCAATATTGTGGGACCGGAAACTCAAAGGCAACCTGACCGGGTGATCTCGCTGATTGATAGTCGGGACGGAAAGTTGCTGGGTCATCCCTGGATGTCGACATCTCACCTGCAGAAAGCGACCAAGGAAAAGCTGATTGATCGGCTGGTCGTTTCCGGGGAGGTCTTTGAGCAGATCTCGGTCTTTCGAAATGAGGATTCTGGGAAGACACAATCCATGCTCAAGCTTGCAGACTATCAAGATCCTGTCGGTCAATTTGATGAAAAGACATTTGGTGGAAAGTGGATGGCGGTGTTTACTCCTGTGGGCAAGACGGGCTGGGTGACTGCGGTGCAGGAGCGTCAGGAGAGTGTGTATGAGCCGTTGCGGCTGATGCAGGAAACGTTACTGAAATATGGTCTTTCGGCGATTGTGATCGCGGCAGCAACGACAGCCATCATCGGCTATTTGCTCAATCCGACGGTGCGACTGTGGTCCAATACCAATGAAGAGTAGTATGCGTTACGCGTTTTTGTGGCGGCGTTAGGGCGTTTTGGAGGAATCCTTCTTTGGAATTATGCTGCCAATTGAGAACGTTTCGGGCTGGTCAATGAGGAAAGCGGGGAGCCCACATTGATTTTGTCAGCCGGGGCGGGTATCAGTAAAGGGGAAGCCTCGGTGAGAAGAGAGTGACAGATCAGAAATGCCTGAGTCTGCGACGGAGAATAACTGCAGGGAGAGACGGATCGTGTTTGAAATGCTGGCGGTCGATCAACAGGAGTCGCGGCATGTGCGATTCGCCTTGCCTGAGGCAGGGGAATTCGTGGTTGGTCGGGAATCGACGTGCGATGGGGTGATTGTGTGGGAAGCGCATTTGTCGCGTCGGCATTTTCGAGCCGTCGTGGGCAATGAGGGGATCGTGGTCACGCGATTGCCGCAGGCGCGTAATCCGATATTTTATCGAGGTGAGGAGGTCGAGACGTTTGAACTGACGGCTGGTGAGGCATTTGTGATCGGGAGCACGACGTTTCGTTTGCTGGCAGGACGCAGGGAATTCAGTTCGCCTTCAAATGAGAACTTTCAGGAGTATACGTTTTCGCGTGAGGAACTGGACTTGATCAGTTTTTCGGATGCTGAAAAGCGCATAGAGATCCTGACGCATCTTCCCGACTTGATCAGCAATTCGCAGAGTGAAGAAGAGATCTTTCAACGACTGGGAACAATCTTGTTGACGGGGATGATCAATGTCGACTCGATTGCGATTGTAGGAATTGTCGATGAGACCGTGGAGGTGTTTTATAGTGTCAGGAAATATGATGCCGCAGGAGAGGTACGACCGAGTCGGAAACTCGTGGTCGATGCGTTAGAGACTCAGCATCAGACGGTGATGCATTTGTGGTCGTTTGACCATGATGAGCAGCAATCTTATACGATGGCGCAGGGAGCGGACTGGGCGGTGTGTACTCCTTTGCAGGCGGGCCATCGTCGTTGGGGGATTTATTGCAGTGGGAAAACTCCGGACCCCGTTATCGTTGAAAAGAGTCCGCAGTTGACGCCAGTGAATCGGGTGAATGCTGATATCAAATTTGTGGAGCTGGTTTCGGAAATCGTGGGGTCGATCTTGCGTCTTCGGACATTGGAGCGTCAGCAGGCAGGTCTGCGTCAATTTTTTTCTCCACCGATTTTGCAGGCGTTGGGAGAACAGTTTGATACCAATTTGCTGGAGCCGCGTGAATGTGATGTGGTGGTGATGTTTTGTGATTTGCGGGATTTCAGCAGGCGAGCGGAGCAGAAGTCGGGCGATCTGTTTGGGATTTTGAATCAGGTGAGTTTGGCGCTGGAGATTGTGACCAGTCAGATCCTCAAGCATGGGGGTGTGATTGGAGATTTTCATGGGGATGCAGCCTTGGGATTTTGGGGGTGGCCGATTTCGTCGACGGATGTGGGTCTGAATGCCTGTCGGGCGGCGTTGGCGATCCGGGAAGCGTTTGAGACGCTGAAGTCGAATCCGGAACTTCAGTTGGCCATAACGCGTGTGGGAATCGGGTTGGCGTATGGGCGTGCTGTGGCGGGGAAAATTGGAACCAGTGATCAGGTGAAGGTGACGGTGTTTGGCCCGGTGGTCAATCTGGCATCGCGACTGGAGTCGTGTACGAAGACACTGCGTGTGCCGGTCGTGATTGAGGAGTCGTTGGTCAGGCTGGTGGAAAAGCGATTGACGGCTCGTGAAGGACGGCTACGGAAACTGGCGCGGATTATCCCGTTTGGGTTAAAGACACCTTATGATGTGTATGAATTGCTGCCGCCTCATAGTCACCTGTGTCCACTGACTGATGAGCAGGTGCGGACGTATGAAGACGGGATCAATCATTTTATCGCTGGAGATTGGGAAGTCGCCTATCGTCATCTGCATGCGATGCCTTCCAGCGATCATGCGATGGATTTTATCATCCAGAGAATTGTCGAGCATGATCGGTCTGCACCGTTGGATTGGGATGGGATTATCCGGATGCAATCCAAGTAGGTTATTAACCAGATGGGGATCAGTTTGAGGACTCGTGCGCGCCTGTGTGTCGGCGTATGGACGTTTTTGTCATTTGCTTTCTGCGATACGCGCCTCAAGTTCACGTTGTGATCCAGTGGGGAAGATTCTAGCAGATTGTGGCCATGAGGTGTTGATTCACAATAGAGTGGGCATTTAGCGTCAAAGAATTTGTGGTGTCGCTGGTGTGGATGATGACGTTTGTGTGAATTCTGATGCCGATTTGTCGTTGATATTCTGTAATCAACTGCAGATTTTCAGCACATGGTGACAAAATGCATCGTAGATTTGGAAGAGTTGACTTCACGGCGATAGCGCGAGGATTGATCACTGAAGTCATCTCCAGTTAATCGGTTCACAGAAAATCCAGCGGCGAACGCAGCTTGTTTTACATGTTTAAAGTTGATTGAGGGATCGAAGATTATTATGGCAGAGCGTATTCGAGTCTTAATCATCGATGACGACCAGATGTTTCGCAGTTTACTGACGTCGATTCTGCGCAAGGATTTTCTTGTGTCTGTGGCTGCCAGCGGCGAAGAAGGTTTTGCCAAAGCGCGCGAACACCGTCCGGATGTGGCGGTGATTGATGTGCAGATGCCGGGCTGGTCGGGGATTGATACGCTGCGAATGTTTCATAAAGATCCTTCGCTGGCGATTGTGAAAACGATCATGCTGACTGGTGATGCCAGTAAGGAGACGGTGCTTGCAGCAGTTCACAGCGGGGCTGATGATTATGTGATCAAGTCGTGCTTTAACAAAACGGAGTTTGTCAACAAGGTTCGACGTCAGGTGTATGGTGTGGAAGAGCAGGAATACGTCTCTGAGCCTGCGGTTGCAGTCGCTGCGGTGACTCCTCAACCGGCTCATTTTAGCAGTCCTAAAGACGCTCAACCCAAAGCGGTGGTGGAGTCGGTGCCTGTCAATCCAGGTGTTGTCAATACCGCGACGCTGGATCAGGTGCAGATGTTCATGGACAACTGGGATTAACAAACTGGTCGCTGCAGAGTTGGGTTTACTGAGTTCATCTCGCCAGTTTTATGTGCGGGTCAGTGGTAAGCGTGGCGTGACTGTGTGGCGGCGTTTGGACGTTTTCTCCCTCTATTGCACATAGCTCGCCGTCAGTGTCCGCTACGGCTACGCGCAGTATGCTCTAGAAGAAACTACCGCCGGCGCGTTGGAACATGCGACCGATGCGGAGGAGTAAAATGCTCATGTCGTCGTCGAAATGTCGGTGTTGTGAGTGCTGGTGATAAAGTGATTTGAGTAAGTCTAGGAGGTCATCCAGTGGGCTGGTGGCTTGAGGGATCACGGAATTGGCGATGGCGTTGATGCCGAGCATCTGACCCTGGGGATTGAGTGCTTCTGAAAGGCCATCGGTGAAGCAGACTAATAGGTCTTGCTCGAGAAGAGCTACTTTTCCGAGGGCACATTCCAGGCTGGGGATGACGCCGAGGATGGGGACGTCGGCACACAAGGGGATCGACTGGCGATCGCGAATAAGCAAGACAGCGGGATGTCCTGCGTTGACGTATTCGAGGGTTTGAGCCTGGGTGTCGATCAACCCCAGAAAGAGGCTCATGAAATGGAAGGTGCCTTGCAAGTGAAAAAAGGCGCTGTTGATGGCTTCGAGAACTTGATCAATCTGAATGCGTTTGCGGGCAGATGAAAGCTGCGAGAGGA
>JBGSVC010000632.1:0-5062 GCA_041753175.1 Planctomycetaceae bacterium | reverse complement strand
TCTCGGTATTTGGTGACGTTTCTGGCGGTATCGTCCGGCGAGGCCTGAGAGATTGCACGATAGAGTTGAATCGTTTCTCCAAATCGCCCCCCCATAAGCATACACACGGGAAGCTGTGTTGATTTTCCCAATAGATCCCAGCAGGCAATATCAATACCGGATTTGACATAAGGATGCCCTTTGAGAACTGCATCCATCCGGTGATTGAGCTTGTCCAATTCCCGGGGATCAAGTCCGATCAAGTGAGGAGCAATTTCTCGCAAGCCCGCGCGAACACCATTGGCATAGGCAGGTAAATAAAACGGGCCGAGCGGACAAACCTCACCATAACCGATTTGCCCGCAGGCAGTCTCCACACCCACGATTGTGCTGTCGAAAACGGAGACGGATTTCCCGCCAGAAAAGATGTATGACTCTTCAACGAGAGGAAGTTCGACTCGATGCGCAAATAGCCGACTGATTTTCATATTCGCGAAACTTTCTTGCCTTTGCCAATCAACATTCTCTTCGATTTATCCCTCATATACGAATGCCATTTCAGAATCGAGTCATGAAAAATGATTGGGCGAGAAGCAATTAGAGTTCGAGGTCAAAATCGAAGAAATGGTTCTCGCGAGAGACCTCAACGGTGAGTGCTGATTTCGAGTGGAACTTCGCTGGAAGTCCTTCTGCGCGCTCGTCAATGAGATCGCCAGTGTCGCGATCTTTGATTTTCTTTCCTGTTGGTTTCGACCATCTAATCTCGACTCGATACATCCCGCTATTGGCACCACGTGCTTCTTTAACATCGTAGACGCCGCTGATAATTTCACCTCCGGAGACGCGCTGTTCGTCGCCGCGAGTTGGAAGGAACGAAATCGTGCCAAAATCAATTGGTTCTCCATTAACGGTGACTTTTCCTGAGAGCGGGAATCGGTCTGCACCTTGGTAATCTTTATTATTACAACTGCTCAGAAGCATGAGGCAAATCAACAGACTCGCTGCAAAGAAACGTTGATTGGTCACGGGAAAAGACCTTTGCATAAAAATGTTGAAGCCGATGATCTTCATAAAATAAAGAGACACTCAGGCGTCATCACTGACGCATCTTCTCATTCTTATCTGTTCAATTTGCCAAGTTATCTCAGAGGCAGTTTGGCACCCATATCGACGATGTGAAGGCGTTATTGAGCTTCGATATACGATATGAGTTAGAATTCACCCACGACATTTCCATCGTCCATCGAGTAAAGATTCTGGTAAACAAAACCACTTCCGGCGTAGTCTTGACCGTTTCTGCAATTCGTCGTTTGGGCGGCTGGATTGCTGGCTATATTTTCGGAAATAAAGACGACGGCACCATCTGCCATTAAGAATTGTGACCCACCCTGGTGTTGGCTGCTCGTGTTACTTCTCTTGCAAGATGGGTCACCAATTGTACCATCGGTCAGAGATGTTGTGGGGTTCGGAGTGTTGATCGGCCACTGGGCGGTAAATGAAACGCTTGCTTCAGAGCGGTTATTTCTCCCGAAGATAATGGCACCGGTCTGTTTTTCGCCAGCAGGTCCTGATGCAAGAGCACGCTCGCCGACAAGAATCGTGTTTGAAAGGCCATCAAGAATGTCGCGGAAATTGGTCGGATCAAGGTTCGAGTTTCCGATCGGAGCCATCGCATAGGCATTTGCCACATAATTGCTTCTTGAATAGTTGCTCCAGAAATGATTGATATCTCCAGATTCGTATCCGTCAGAAGGGCAGCGATATGAAGAAACGACCGATTGGAGCAACTTTGCACCATTGTAAGTTGTCGCCGCGGCTGGCATCCGGCAGTTGTTACCACTTCCAGGTTGCAGGGAATCGTAAAGCGAGCCTTGCTCCAGGTAAGGTAAAATCATGGTTCCCCAACCCCATGAAAATGAAGGTGCGGTCGTGGGAGTCGTTGTGCAAGGGATATTGTAATATAGAATCGCCGGAATCGAGTTATGAGTGTCGTGATAGTTGTGGATCGCGAGACCAATTTGCTTCAGATTATTCTTACAACTACTGCGTCTGGCTGCCTCCCTGGCTTGTTGAACCGCAGGCAATAGAATGGCAACGAGAGTTGCAATGATGGCAATTACGACTAGCAGTTCAATCAGCGTAAAACCTTTTGTTCGCGTATACTCGAGCTTGATCATATCGTTGTCCTATTTCAAATGTCAGTAGAAAATTTCTGAGTCAATCAGCCACATATGAGGCTTATGCTCAAGAGAAATGATGCAAACTTACTTGTATCCGGACAGTGTTATCAAACGCTTTCAACTGCTCAGATTTGTTGAGACAAAATGCGAATTTAGCCTATTGAAGTTGCTTCAACTGCACGCTAGTGTCTTATGCATAAGTCTAATCGAAGGCCTCGAAAAGTCTTGTATGGGAAGGGCAATGTTTGATGAAATCGCGCACAGTCAAGTCGATCGAGCCTCTCAAACAGGCACCTGCGTCGATTGACGTGTCGCAACTGCAGTCGCTCTTTGACCTCGTCCCTGATGTCGTTTTTTTTGTCAAAGATCAGGACGGTCGTTATGTGGCTGTCAACGATTCTCTGATTATCAGGCACGGATTAAAGGGCCGTGCAGAAGCGTTGGGAAAGCAGCCATGCGAAATCTGCCCAGGCGATTTCGGACTCATCCCTACCCGACAAGATATGAAAGTCTTAAAGTCTGGTGTCCCTTTGATCGAGCACTTGGAAATGCAGTGGCATCGACCGAACGATCCTGTCTGGTGCTTAACGACGAAGTTACCTGTGCGAGACGCTGATAAGAAAATCATCGGACTGATAGGTTTCTCACGAGATATTCGCGCCCACATTGACCCTCCAGATATTCCGGTCGATTTTGCGAGAGTTCTAGAAGAATTTGAGCAGGATCTTATCAGCGAAATGACACCAACGTTGTTGGCCAAGCGTTCCAGGATGTCTTTGCAACGCCTCGCCAGACTCACCAAGAGATTTTTCGACCTCACGCCGACCCAGTTCATTACCAAGACCCGTCTTACCGCTGCTACCCGACTATTGAATGAAACGGATCATTCGATATCAGAGATTGCCCATTCCTGTGGTTTCTATGACCACAGCGCATTCACTCGCGCTTTTCGCTCCGCGACTGGAGTCCCCCCCTCTGTTTATCGCAGTGAATCATGAATCTCAGTTGCTGATCTCAAGAGAGTATCGTTTTATCTTGGCGAGACGACAAAACGCGATTGATTTAAGCCAGCAACGGTTTGACGATTTTCCCATGAACGTCGGTGAGTCGATAATCTCGGCCCTGGAAGCGGAATGTGAGTTTGGTGTGGTCGAAGCCGAGCAGATGGAGAATGGTTGCGTGGAGGTCGTGGACGTGGACTTCATTACGGGCGACGTTGAAGCCAAGGTCATCGGTTTCACCGTAAGTAATTCCCGGCTTGATACCACCACCGGCCATGAAGATGGTAAAGCAATTTGGGTGGTGGTCTCGTCCGTCGTTACCACCTTGGACCATAGGTGTCCGTCCGAATTCTCCTCCCCAGATGACGAGGGTCTCTTCCAATAAGCCTCGCTGTTTTAGATCAGTGATTAAGGCCGCGCATGCCTGATCGACTTCTTTGCAATTCTTTGGTAAGTCGCCGGAGATATTGCCGTGCTGATCCCAGGATTCGTGAAAGAGTTGCACAAAGCGAACGCCACGTTCTACGAGTCGTCGAGCCAGTAGGGCATTTTTGGAAAACGATGCCTTACTGGGATCGACGCCATACAGATCGAGTGTCTCCTGAGTTTCCCCGGAAAGCTCAATAGCGTCCGGGGCACTGGCCTGCATCCGGTAAGCCATTTCGTACGAATTGATGCGAGTCGCAATTTCTGGATCGCCGAGAGTTTGCAGGCGATGTTGGTTGATCGAATTGATTGCAGTAATCGCCTGATTCTGTGAACGTGTCGAAATGCCGGGTGGGTTGGTCAGATACAACACAGGCTCGCCAATGGAACGGAATTCAACCCCCGCATGTGATGTCGGCAAAAACCCGGCTCCCCAGTTGGCGATGCCGGCACTGGGCCCTTTCTTGCCGGAATTGAACACAACATAGGCCGGCAGATCTTTTGATTTGCTGCCAAGTCCATACGACGTCCAAGCTCCCATACTGGGACGTCCAAATTGCTGTGAACCGGTCGACATCATCAACTGCGCAGGCGCATGATTGAATGCGTCTGTTTTCATCGATTTGACAATGCACAGATCGTCGGCCACCGTGGCTAAATGAGGCAGCAATTCCGACAGTTCAGCGCCTGACTGGCCGTGTCTATCGAACTTGAATTTTGGTCCTAACAGCTTGGAATTCGGATTGATGAAGGCGGCCCGATAGTCTTTCAAAAGGTCCGCCGGAGGCAGGGTGCCGTCGAGTTTGCCGAGCATTGGTTTACTATCAAAGAGTTCAAACTGGCTCGGCCCTCCTCCCATGAAGAGCAAAATTACATTCTTAGCCTTGGCCGGAAAATGAGGCTCACGAGCTTCGAATGGCGATGCATGCTCCCAGGGTTTCGCTGCCTGACTCTCCTCTGCCAATAGGCTCGTCAGCGCGATTGAGCCCAGACCAAACCCGCATTCACCAAGAAACCAGCGTCGAGATCGTTGCTGGCTCGTGTAATTTGCGTCAAAAGAAAACATGGGTATCCCTCAGCCCTTCCAAGGCTAATGATGATTCGGATTTTCAGCTCAACGACTTGTTCTCATTTATTTGCTGATTGTTTCATCAAGGTTCAAAATCACACGACACAATGCCACCCAGGCCGCGCGTTCGGTAATATGCGAGGGCATCGTTTCCGCTGAGATTACTTTGTTAACTGAGGCCGGTCTCGAATTCTCAAGTAATTCCAGTCCGTCTTGAGGTGATCGCGTATAGTGGTCGCGCTGTGAGTTCAAAAAGTCGAGTAATGTTTTTACTTCTAGTTGATCGGGTTCACGTGATGTGCAGGTCCGAAACGCCAAAACAATGCGATCCGTTTCTGACAAACCCTCGTGTGACAGAATGTTCAAGGCTAGTCCATAGGAGGCCTCCATAAACGTAATTTCGTTGA
>JBGSVC010000631.1:0-10830 GCA_041753175.1 Planctomycetaceae bacterium | reverse complement strand
TTTTCATAGAGCGCCCGACCGATGATGATGCTATCCAGATGGGGATGACGGGCATGAACCTCCTGGAGATTCTTGATGTCATCGAGTGTGGTCACGCCCCCGGAAGCGACGACTGAAATTCCAAGTTCTGCCAGGCGTTCAAGATCCCCTAATGTCCCCGCATCGATCCCTTGCATCATGCCATCGTTGGCGATGTTGGTGTAAACAATGGCAGCCACTGGCAGATGTGCATAGCGTTTGGCGAGGTCGAAGGCCGACGTCTGTGAGGTTTCAAGCCACCCTTCGGTCGCCACCATGCCATCACGGGCATCAATGCCCAGAACGATTTTTCCCGGGAACGCCAGCGTCATCTCTGCGAACCACTCAGGTTCACGAACGGCTTTTGTTCCAACAATCACGCGGGCAATCCCCAGCGTGTTGAGCAGGAGTTCGATGGAGCCACGGTCTCGGATTCCTCCGCCGAGTTGGCAGGGGATGTTGACAGCATTGACGATGTCTTCAATTGCTTTGAGATTGATCGGTTTTCCGGCTTTGGCTCCATCTAGATCGACAAGGTGCAGCATCTGTGCCCCTTCATCAGCCCAGCGTTTGGCCATCTGGGCAGGCTCGTCGCCGAAGATTGTTTCCTGGGCGTAGTCTCCTTGACGCAGGCGGACACATTTCCCGTCACGAAGATCAATAGCGGGGAGCAGGAGCATGGATGTCTGTTTCATGATGGCAGAATAAAAGTGAATCAAGAGTCGAAATTAAACAGTTCACAGACTGGCGAAATTCTTGAGCATTTGCAAGCCGATGGTCTGGCTTTTTTCAGGGTGGAACTGAGCTGCGAAGAGATTATCAGAAGAGATAACAGACACGAATTCGCCTCCATAATCGGTTCGGGCTGCAACGACATCCCTATCAGCAGGGCAGCAATGAAAGCTATGCACAAAATAAACGTAGGGATCGGCTGGAAGCTGGTCAAACAATCGGCAAGGCTTGCTGAACGTCAGAGAGTTCCAGCCCATATGGGGGATTTTCAACGACTTGTCGCTGAGTTGGAACTTGATAACCTCACCTTTGATTAATCCAAGCCCTTCGTATTCGCCATCCTCATACGATTTCTCAAAAAAAAGTTGCATTCCCAGACAAATCCCCAACAGAGGTTTTCCGGTTTTCACAAACTCCCGGATCGGTTCGATGAGGTTCCGGGTTTTGAGAGCAGCGATGGCATCTCGAAAGGCGCCGACGCCTGGCAGGACAAGATGGTCTGCTGCCAGTACCTCTTCAGGATGGCGGATGATCTGCGCTTCGACGTCTACTTTCTGGAAGCCTTTCTGAACACTGCGAAGGTTGCCCATGTCGTAGTCGATGATGGAGACCATGCGTAAATCCTGTCGGTGAGATGTCTGATCAGTGAATTATCTTGAATGTTATGGAGGGCTTAGGGCTGGTGTTTATGTCGTCAATAGCTCCAGTGAGAACGACAACACAATGACATTGAGGTTCATGATCCTCGCCAATGGTGTTGTGAGAGTTGCCCTCGACCGGCCAGAGTCAGAGGGTGTTGGGGAGTGGGCCATTGTCCCTGCTGAAGATTGCTCTTTTCGCCGGCTTCAAACAAAAGTTGATCGCTGCTGGTCCACAGCTCTATTTGTTCGAACTCGAAGTCGTCTTTAATGCCCAGAATCTGCTTGATGATTTGCATGGCCCACAAGAGTACCAGCATTAAAATCGCCATAATTGCCAACAGAGCCGGGATGAGCGGGCCATGCGAAAAGAACCGGTACAGCGACGGCCAGATCTGTGGCCACCCATAAAGCACCGTCAACGTCGCCAGCGACAGATAGGGGCCGTAGGGGATCGCCCTTCGGAAAAACGCCATGGAAACAATCACCACGCATATGGCAAAGACCGGAGCCAGAAAAAAAATGATCACACAGTTTTGCCAGCCAACGAAAGTGCCCACCATCGCCATCAAAATCACATCACCAAACCCCATCGCTTCACGCTTTAAGGTGACAAATCCGATCCAGCGGATCGTCCAGATCATGCCGCTCCCCACAATCAGACCAGCCAGACTGTTTAGAAACGCATGCAGGTGAGGGGAGGAGGAAAACCACGGAGGATAGATCGGGCCTTTCAACCACTCGACGCTTTCGAAGGGAAGCAGAAGAGAAAGAAGATCAAGCGCACGGTTGTCTTGAAACCACAGCGGTGCCATCCAGAAGCCGCCCGCGAGCGTCCCCCCCACAACGCCGACGACAAGCGCGGGTAAGGTGGTCATATCAGGGAGCAGGTAGTGGTCGAAATCGATAAACGTTCCCACAACCAGTGCTTCCACCAGGACAACATGGTAGAGATAGCGGCAAATTAAAAACAACCATTCTGAATTCCATGCCCCCCCGACAACTTCCGGACCCAGAGGCCACGCCAGCGATGAGGCTTTCACGTCAAGCGATGCAGGAATTTCCAGCCAGAACAAGCTCGCTAGCAGAAATCCGTTGAGGAGTTCAACGAATGGTTCCCGCAACGTGATACGTCGTCCCGAAAATGGCGAACGTCCAATCAGAAACAACGTCCCGATGACCGGCAGAAGATGATACCAGCGTCCACGCGGATACTGACCTTGCAAAGGCGTCCTGGAAACAATTTGCCTGAACTCTTTGAAGAGTCCGACCGTTTCAGGAATTCGCATAATACAGCGATTGAGCAGACGTCCCAGCAGGAGCCCGACAACAAAGATCGCAGCGGTAATGGCCCACCTGGTTTCGAGGGTCATGAGCGGTCCTTTGTGGTCTTGGCTGGCTCCTGTGCATCCTGTTGAGAGATGAGCACTGACCAGAGTTCAGCCAGGAGCTCATCGACGGATTTATGATCTGTCCGAAGATGGATCGTCGACGCCTCTTGATACCACGGCCGTCGAAGCTCGAGCAAGTGTTTGATTTCATCAAGTTCTGACAGATTGGTCAGGGCAGGGCGAAATGTGGCGGTTGTCTGGTCATTTTTCAGACGTTGAAAGATTGTTTCTGCCGATGCGTCAAGCCAGACGACCGGCCCTGCCGATTTCAGCCACACCCGATGGGCAGGACGAATCACAATCCCACCTCCCGTCGAGATCACCGCCGGCGGCATCGCGAGTTGTTCTTTTAAGAGTCGCGATTCGATGTCTCGAAAAACGTCTTCCCCATCTTGTTGAAAGATGTCTGCGATCGAACGCTGTTCTCGTTCGATGATCAGTTGATCCAGGTCGACGACCCGACGATTCAGACGTGACGCCAGAGGTCTGGCCAGAGAGGATTTGCCGGTCCCGCGAAAACCAATGAGAGAAACAATCTGAGAGGAGGAACTCATATCAGGGGGTTTATTCAGTCCATGTTGACGGGAGAGATGGCTTTTCGAAGGAGGTCACGCATCAATGTGATGGGGGCGGGAAGTTTGGTAAAACATTCATATTGTGCCGCAGCCTGGCGTACAAACATTTCCAGTCCGCTGACAACATGGGCTCCCCGCTCACGAGCCTGCTTGAGCAGCAGGGTGTTTTCAGGAGTGTAGATTGTATCAAAGACCAGTGCCCCTTCACGGAGCCAGTTTTCCTGAAACGGTGAGGCGTCGACATTCGGATGCATGCCAATCGGCGTGCAGTTGACGAGGATATCGTAAAACTCGGCTCCCCGATTTTCCCAGGTGATGTGCTGACATTTCAAAAAGGTTGCGAGTTCTTCTCCCCGCTTGCGTGTCCGATTGGTGAGCGTCACCACGCATCCGGCCTGGAGCAAACCCAGGGCGATTGCCCGCGCGACACCCCCCGCTCCCAGAATGAGAACGCGCTTACCGGAAAGTGATTGATCGTCGCCAGTCTTGGAAGATAAGCCCATGCGGATCGACTGCATCGCTGCTTCGTAGTCGGTATTGGCGGCAATCCAGGAACCACTCTCGGCTTTGAAGAGCGTGTTCGCTGCCCCACTGAGTGTCACTTTTTCATCGACATGATGGGTGAGCCCAATGACTGCTTCCTTATGAGGAATCGTCACGCTAAAACCACGAAAACCGAGAGATTTGAGAGCCTGCAGGCTTGGTTGAAGTTGATCGCGCTGGATGCGCAGCGGGACATAAACTGCGTTGACACCTTCTTTGATATACGTGCGGTTATGGAGCAGGGGAGAGAGAGAGTGGCTGATCGGATCACCGATCACGCCGAAGATCTGAGTCTCTTCGTTGATCTGATCGTAATGGTAGATTTCGACCATGTCTTTGAAAGAGATCTGGCCGGGGGCAAGTTCCCGCTCACTGCTGAAGGACGCATAGGTGAACGGGCTCCCCATTTTTCCACACAACACACGCGTAAACTGGCCAAACTCTCCCATGCAGAATCCGACCGTCGGCTTTTCGGATTCCTGCACAAGTTTAAGCATCCGTGCCCCATCGGCTGGGGAATTGGCCATTGTGACGATCTTGATCACGTCGGCATCAAGATCGAGCATTTCTTTGTAAATCTCTTCGAGGTTCTCGGGGGTTTCCTCAAAGTTGTGGTAACTGACGATCCGTTTTGTTTTGCCATACCGACGAATCGCTTTGGCGATATCCATTTCGATGTCGACAAATTCCACACCAGAAGCGATCGCGGAGCGCAACAGCGTTTGTCGCTGTTCTTCAGTCCCTCTCCAACGTCCCTGATCCTCACGACGACGACAGGTCACGATGATCGGCGTGGGACGATTTTCGATCAGTCGGGCGAGATTGGGTGGAGTTTTAATCCAGTCGAGCCGAAATTCAACCAGACGAGCCCCGGCCTGAAAAAGTGCCTGATGCTCGGCGATCATCATCTGATGGCGGGTCCGGCCTATGCTGACGCAAATCATGAGGATTGACTTGAAGAAAATTGCCTGGAAGTTGTTAAGTGAGAGTTCGATCCCAGCATAGCAAACAGGGGGGGCGATTGGCCAGAGTAGGCCGGGGGGAGGGCAGGGAGGGTGGACGAGTCGTTGTCGTCATCAAAATCCTGTCGATTATTCTGGTACACCTTCAGAGGTCAAATAGACGCCGGATTTCGGTGTTCCGGTCTGTTCCGGGAGATGTCCAACGCTATAAAGCGTGTAGCGTTCTCCAGTGCTCTGATAGTTCAGAGGCTTGTTGTTGAAAACATCGAGTGGAACTTCTGTGAGAAATTCGGGTGTGAGTTCGTTGAGGGTGGTCGGATAACTGCCGGACTGACGACGGTAACGCTCAAGGGCAAAGGCAATCAGGGTGAGTTGACTTTTCATCTGGATTCGAGTTTCAGCGACAGCCGCCTGTTGCGCCGCTGGTGCGATGATGGAAAGTAGTGTCTCGGAGAGTTGTCGACCCCGCTGGGCTTTGGAACTTGCCAGATACGACAGTAAGAAGAGATTACTTTGGGAATGTTCGCGCATGACTATCAGTTCCTGATCTAACTGATCAAACGCTTTTGCTTGCTCAAAGGCAGGGAGGTTGGCCGCGGCGACCACTTTGTCGAAGTAGGTGTTGACTGTTTTCAGGGCGATATCCCAATCGATCGACTGGCTGAACAGATGGCCGACAACTAAATTAGGTACGTTGTTGCCAAATAGTTCCCTTTGCATTTCGGACTTTCTAGAAGCACCTGGAAGTTGACCCTGAGCCAACAGGCAGAGGGCATTCAGTGAGAAAGAACGCTCTGCGACATGCAGCGCTCTCGACATGTCTCCCAATGGGGGCAGCGTCCGTAATTTTGCTTCATAGGCATCAATCACCTCAGGCGGAACGCCCGTAGTCTGAGCAAAATGAACATCGACATTGCACACCATCGATTCCAGGGCAATGGCGACCAGTTGTTCAATAATCGTCAGTTGATTTGACATCAGGCGGGCCAGTTGATGGGCCTGGAACAGGCGGCGGGAAGCATCCTCATACCGGCGTTCTCCGATATCCAGCGTGGCCTGAGCTAAAAGTAGACGGACGAGTTCACGAGAGGAATTCGTGTAGGGAAGAATGATATTGACCAAAGATTGAGCTTGATCATCAGGAAAACAATACGGCATAGAGTAAACGGTTTTGGAACAGGCGAGTTCGATCAATTGCAACGCACGACGCGATTCCGGTCGATTCAAATAACTCGACATCTCAGGATGCTGGGCTGAAACCCAGGGTCGATAACTTGGCCAGAGTTTGTTGATGTCGTTGACAGCCTCACCGATCTCTTTTGGGCCGGCAGCGGGGCGTTTGATCTTCAGCAATTGACGGATATGTTCATAAGGGCGAATGTAGTATGCGTCCTGCTCAGGCAGAGGAGGAACCCCCAGTCGCGTATAGACCTGCTTCAAATACACAGGGCTTGCACCTGCCAGATTCGGTCCGAAGATCGCCATGATATAGATGGCTGCATTCTCTTCCGGTTTAATCTGGCCCTGTCCCAATTCGAGATTGAGGTATTCGAGATAGTCGGGAAATCCCTGCTCGTCAAGAGGTGATGTGATGAAAGTTGTTTCGGGAGAGATCGTCATCAGCGTTTGCTGGATATCCTCCAGACCGACCGACTCCGTTTTCAGCATTCTGCGTTCTGCACGCCCTTGCGCAAAGAGACGTTGTGCAAAAAAACCTTGTGTCTCACACAATCCGCAACACAGCAGCAAAATCAGACATCGCAGCATGGGAGGATTTCCTAACGAGTCATAGAAACAATTTGATTCTAATATGATCGGCTACGTCTGATCGCAACAATTGTTTAGTAGAAAATCTATTAGACGGAGTTTTTCTAAAAAAACAGAGATCCCTTTGAAGCAATTTGCGACAAATAAAACCAATCACGACACAACGGACGTTCTAAATCGCTGAACTTCCATGTCCAGAAGTTGACGCTTGCGCTCCAGTGAGCCCGGTGCAGAATAGCCATGAAGTTTCCCCGATGAGCCCAACACGCGATGACAGGGGATGACGAGCGGGATACGGTTTGACGACATCACCGAACCGACTGCGCGTGCAGCTCGTGGATAGCCTGCACGCTGAGCGAGTTGGCCGTAGGAGATTGTCTGGCCGTACGGGATCGAGCGTGTCGCTTCAAGAATCGCATGCTGAAACTCGGTCTTATGACCCAGCGACACATTCAATACGGAAAGATCCACTCTCTTGCCATCAGCGTAGTCAGTCAACAATTTTCTGGCTGCTGTGAATCCACGCGACGTCAAATCACAGGCAAACTGTTTGTCTGCAAGATGCTGCAGCAATGCATCAGGAGAATCGTAGCCAAACCACAAATCGGTGATCGCATCGCTTTGGCCACAAACCCCCATGTAGCCCAGGCGGGTTGAAAAGATGACGACTTCTCTGGTATCGATGGCAAGCATGTATGACTCCCGCGAATGATGTGATGATATCATCATATCATAACCGGAGCGCTCACCGCTCAGCAAATCGATGCCTGGAATTCGTCAATATTGCTCACTGACCGTCATCGTCATTATTGAACGAGTCGGCTGCCGGGCGTTTTGATGATCTCTTCGAAAATCTTGGTGAGTGTCTTTTCATATTCTGCAGGGTTGGCCGATCCTCGAGGACTCACGCCAGAATCATCGGTTCCCGAGGTACGCGCAATACGATCCATAAAATCATAGTCAGCACCCAACCCCATCCCGACACCAAATAACTGGCCTTTATCACCACGAAAAATATCGGCCTGCATCAAGGGGGCATTATACCAGATATAGTCAGAGCCATAGAAATCGGGATTTGAAGAACCGCTGATGTAGGCATCGACCGACAATGAGGTCGACTCCCAGGCATTGGGGACACCATCCGAGAGCAGAATCATGACCTTGTCGGCGAATTTACGTCCTTGCCCCCCTTCGGAGGCATTTTTGAGATGTTCTCTGGCCAGCCGCATCCCAATTTCTGTGGCGGTCGTCGTTCCAATATCGCTGACTGGTTGCAATGTTGTGCAGGCTGACATGGCTGCCTGATAGTCTCCAGAGAGCGGCAGGACAAGCTGAGGCGTGTGAAAATCGTCACTGGCATCGAATGTGACGATGGAGACGCGATCACCATAACCAGGAGTGATTCCGGTATTAAGTCTTTTGACGACACTGATCGCCGCGATGAGGGATCGACGCACGGCATGCATGGGTTGTTCTGCAGGGGGGAAATTGAAGTTTCCGCCAGGGGTCGATTCCGAATGATATCGACAATAAGGGCTACGTGTTGAGAGCTGAGTTTTGCCATCCAGAGAGGGGTCTGCGTTTGTGGAATTCTCTTCTTCAGGGCTACGATCACGTCCCCAGTCCTGCATGAATTGGACATACGTCACATATCCGACATGATTGCGCCAGGCAGCCACGGGAGCATTTGTTGCTGATGGGAATGTGTAATGATTCGGGTTATTAAAGTCAGTGATCCGGTCGCCATCCTGCGAAGGGGGCAACCAGACTCGATCGGTCGAACCTTGACGCGGAATACCAGGTTCCGTTTGAGCCACCACCGTCGCTGCGATCGCTGTCGCAGTCGTCGAAGAAACCATCATTGCCGGTGAGGCGACCCGAGGCCGTTGTTGTCTGGAAGATTTCCAATCGTCTTGTGTAGGGACAACCAAACCACTCGGTGGCTTGGGAGCTGGTGGCGGAGGGGGAGGTGAAGGAGTCGGCGATGGTGTTGGAGCAGGGGAGGGCGAAGGGGTCGGTGCAGGTTCAGACGTTGGAGGGGGAGGAGGATCAAAACCAACGGTCGTCGAATTGATCACATAGTCCAGATACTTTTCATAATACGCATAGGATGAGGCGGAGCTGGGAGTTGGCCTGGCATTCGGCATTAATCGGGCCAGTTGATTGTCGATGATCCAACTGTAGGCTTTTTGTTTTCGCGTCAGTTCGTCGTCATCGTTGAAGATACGATATTCAAGTGGCAATGAAGCATCTGTCAAAGCACCGTCGTCTTTGGTCATCTCGGCATAGGCATAAACATTTCCTTCAACGCCCAGCGGTTCCCCAAGATATTCATAAGCTCCCGGAAAACTGCCAAAGCCCAGGTCAGAATAGAGTTTGACCATCAGATCTGAACCGGCCGGTCCTGCACCTGTTGCGCCAAATTGATCATCAATGACGCTCGTCGCCCAACAGGGTTCTGTGTCGTCATTCATCGAACCGGAAAGATCGACCACGAAGACAATATCACGAGGTTTGAGAATCGCCACCGCCTGTGTTCTTGAATCGAAGTCGTTCTGACCAATCAATCCTGCGATGAAAGTTGGCCTGTTGAAAATCGTCGCAGTCACACGCACCGCGTTGGCATTTGTGTCATCGGGAACAAATGCTTTGGTGCCCAGATCATACTTGCCGAGTTCTATCTGGCTATTTGATAACGGCACCGGGCTTCCCCCGGCAGGGTTGAGCAGAGCAATTTGTTTGGCGATCGTTTGAACTCGATTAACGCCGTTGGGAATTTCAATAACGCTACCAGTCGCGGCGGCATCAGCGGTGAGCTGAAGTTCTGATTTGACGTTGGCCATATACCCGACATCAATGGTGAATGCCACAAACGCAAACACCATGATCATACAGACGGCTGCAAGCACCAGGATGATGCCCCGACGAGAGGGTTCCGCTGGGAAGTGATGATGTCGACAATAGGAATGCATCGGAAGTATCCAGAAAAACGAAGTCAAGAAATAAAGCAGATCCGCGTGTTATTCGTGTCTCATCGAGGCGATGCCGTTGAGCTTTTTGCCCTTCAGAAACGTACCCGGAAGGAGTGCAACATTATTGAATGGCACATCAACTTTCACCGTAATGATGTCACCCAGATTGGAAGACGACAGTTGGCCTGCAGGATCCTTATTATCGGGATCAGGCAGGATTTCGATCGCCACGGTGACATCAGCAGCGTTGACGTTCGTGCTTTGTTTCAAAAAATCAGTGATGGTTTTGGTCACATCGGTATTTGATGAACCTTCCAGGATCGCTGCGCGTGCCCCCAACCGGGCGGCATTCGTGACCAATTGCGAGACCATCATGGCTCGTCCGAATTCAACAATCGCAAAAATCGTCAGGAAAAATAGTGGCAGCACAATTGCCGCCTCCACCAGTGCCGCTCCGCGTCGAGCGCGAACACAGGTCACAGGCTGCTGTGAACGATAAAGTCTTTGAGACGTTTTGTGATGAAAGGAAAGTTTCTGCACGGCAAGATCACCTTAAAAAACACCCCTTTGGAGCTTACAGGAGCTTATCTCCAACTTAGGTCGCAAATTCTCCAATCATCGTTTGCGAAGATCTGATGTTTCTGGAAAGTTCGCGATTTTTATTCGATGATGTCCGCTCGTCACGATCTGTTGTAAAAAATCAACACGCTCGATTGATCTCTGCAGTCAGCATTATTTCCGGGAAAGACGAACGTAGGAATTATATGGATTATGTCGCGCGTAATCGGGCCGCCTACGACGAACTGGTTCGACGAGGCTCTTGCTTTGCCAATGTGGCGACAGACGAGGAATGTGCCCGTCCTCTGGCTACGCTGGATTCACGCGGTTGGCTCCCCAAGTCCGTCGCAGGCTTAAGAGTCTTATGTCTGGCAGCCGGCGGGGGCTGGCAGTCGATCTTGTATGCCTCCGCGGGAGCCGTCGTGACCGTCCTGGATCTCTCCCCGGAGATGTTGCGACTTGATCAGCGGGAAGCCCACAGGCGAAATCTCTCCATCACGATTCTCGAAGGTTCGATGGAAGATCTTTCGGCGTTGCCAGCGTGCGGATTCGACATCGTCCATCAACCGGTAAGCAGTTGTTATATTCCCGAAATCAATGCGATGTATGCCCAGATCGCCAGCGTCCTCAAGCCCGGGGGGCTCTATATCTCCCAGCACAAACAGCCCGTCAGT
>JBGSVC010000630.1:0-4322 GCA_041753175.1 Planctomycetaceae bacterium | reverse complement strand
TAACAAGTGAGTGCTTTGGGCGTTATTGGATCCTTGAGAATCGACACCACGTCAATTTCCAAAAGGTTGTCAGGCACCGTATTTTTCGAATCGGCCTGCATGTGCCAGTGCCAGTGACATCAGGTATTTGGCTTCGAATTGTCCCAACCCGCCCTGCAGGCAATGAGATTCTCCAAAGGCCTCGCAGGCATCCGTACGACAAAGATCTGAAGCCAACAGGACCGGCACCGGATGAAAGCTGTGGGACTTCATTTTTGATGGTGTACTATGATCGCCAGTGACGATCAGCACATCGGGATTGAGTTCCATAATTTTTGGAATCGCGGCGTCCAATTCTTCGATCCGTTTGACCTTTGCATCAAAGTTGCCATCCTCCCCGGTGGAGTCGGTGTATTTGAAGTGGACAAAGAAAAAGTCATAGTCATTCCAGGAGGCTTTCAACCGCTGGCATTGATCGTCCAATGTTTGACCGGCGTCGAGAATATCCATGCTGACCAGTCGCGCCAACCCGCGATACATGGGATAGACAGCAATCGCAGCAGACTTCAGCCCATAGACTTCCTGATAGGTAGGAATGACAGGCTTACAATCGATTCCCCGGAGCGTCAAAAAGTTGGCTGGGAAATCACCTTTGAGAACTTCTCTGGCCTGAGCCAAAAACGCCTGGGCTACCTCTGCCGTTTTTTGTGAACCGGCGGAACGAGCTTGAGGCTGCAGAGGAGCTACACCGGTCTTTTGAGGGTCAGTGTCGTTGACGTCGCCTTGTAATCCTTCGCCCCGGAACACAATGACGAGGCGGTATTCTTTGACATGACGCACGAAAACTTCTACCCCAGGGACTTTGATCTGATCAAGCTTTTCACAGAGTTTTGAGGCAATGTCGCTGCCAATTCGCCCAGCGCGACGATCGGAAATCAGACCTTTGTCATCCAAAGAGCAAAAATTTCCCCGGATTGCGACATCGTTTGAGCCCAATTCAAAGTCAATTCCCAACGCTTCCAATACACCCCGTCCGATATTGTATTCGAGAGGGTCGTAACCGAATAAACCCAAATGTCCGGGACCGCTGCCCGGAGTAATTCCGGGAATAACCGGAGTACTCAAGCCCAGAACACCCTTTTGAGCCAGTGCATTCAAATTTGGTGTCTGTGCTGTTTCCAATTCGGTCTTACCACCGGGCTTGAGCGGCAGTCCCCCCAGGCCGTCTGCGACCAGCAGAACAATCTTGCTTCCATTATCTTTTTGAAGTTGTCGTGTTAAGTCGTGAAATTTCATCGTGTTAATTCGCTTACCAATGTGCCTGATTGTGAAAAAATCTATGGATTTATTGTTTCGAGTATTGCACGTCGATGCAAGTGATCTGTCGGAAGTCAAATGGGATAAATTGGTTGTCCCGAGACAAACCATCAATAGTGATGGATCTGGCAGAAGCCCCCGAATCTTACATTTCCGAGATTTTCCATTAAATGAGCACGAACTTCAAAGGAAATAAAAAGGTATATTGGTACTAAGTTTCCTTACATTTCTGGCAGCAAGTCTTACAAAACTGATATTTCATCCAGTATTGCTCCGCCGTCACTTCCGAGATGATTGCAAACACGAACGCCCCACTCACGGGATAAACTCTTATGAACCAACTTTTTCCATGCTTACTTTCATCCCGTCGACTCATGCTCTTGTATTTGGTGAGCTGTGTTTTTGGGATCTTGGCGAATTCTTCTTTTGCTCAGTCGATCCGATACAGCGGGACTGATGACGAAGTTGTAAAAGAGATTAATCGTCTTATTCGCCAAGGCTGGCAAGACAACGAAGTCAAACCTTCAAAGACTGCCGGTGATGCAGAGTGGCTTCGTCGAGCGACACTCGATATTCAAGGCCATATTCCTAAAGGAAGCGAAATCGAAGCATTCCTGTCTGACAAAGACAAGGAAAAACGTCGTCAGGCACTGATCCGCTTAATTGATAGTCCTGATTATATGCATCACATGACGACGGTGTGGAGCAATCTGCTGATTGGCCGGATCAATTCCCCGTTTATCAATCCTGCGATGCTGCGTAAGTTTTTGCGGGAGTCATTTGCAACCAACCGTCCCTGGAACGATATCGTCTATGACCTCGTGACGGCGGAAGGTCATATGGATGAAAGTGGAGCAGCCAATTACTTACTGGCGCAGCTAGAAGATGATCAGATGAATGTCCAGGCGACCGCCAAGACGACGCGTTTGTTCCTCGGAATTCAGGTTCAATGCACACAATGTCACAATCACCCCTTCAACGATTGGCAACAAAGTCAGTTCTGGGAATTCAATAGCTTCATGCGTCAGGCACGACGGATTCAGGTTCGTCGTCGTGATCCAATTACAGAGCGCGTAATTGAATCCTATGGGGAATTGAGAAATCAAAACAACATCGAACCCAACGTGTTTTTTGAAAAACGTAACGGGCTCATGCAGGTTGCCTACCCGGCTTATTTCGGGAAGCCAGCAGACCTCAGCGGAGATAACAATCGACGGATTGTCTTTGGAAATATCCTTCATGAAGATGAAGACAAGCATTTAGCACGTGCTTTTGTCAATCGGATGTGGGCACAGTTTTTTGGATATGGATTTACGCGTCCTGTCGATGATATCGGGCCGCACAATCCACCCTCTCATCCTGAGTTGCTGGAATTCCTGACCGATAAATTTGTCAGCAGCGGTTACAACGTCAAACAGTTGATGTTGTGGATTACCAGTAGCGAAGCCTATCAACTTGACAGCAACTACTCGAAGTCAAATGAGATCGATAATCCCGCCGCTGGAGAAACTCCATTGTTTAGTCGGATGTATATCAAAGCGATGACAGCCGAACAGGTTTACGATTCCATGCTCGTTGCTTCTCAACCCGACGACTCTGCGAGTTTGAACCTCGAGCAAGTTCAGGCAGATCGCAATCGCTGGTTGCAACAGTTTGTTTCGACGTTTGGCACGGATGAAAATGATGAGGCAACGACTTTCAACGGCACCATCCCACAGGCTTTGATGATGATGAATGGGGAGTTGATCAATCTCGCTTTGGCCGAAAACCAAACGAATAAACTCAAATCAATCCTGTCAAATGCAGGATCGTCTCAAGACGCTATCGTGAAACTGTATCTGACCGTTTTAAGCAGAAATCCGACACGGTCAGAACTCAATCAACTCAAGCCATTGATGAATCAGCATGCCAATCCCAGAAATGCCATGGAAGATCTTTACTGGGCGCTGTTGAATAGTAATGAATTCCAGTTCGTGTACTAAGTGTCTGTTGAAAATCGACAGGCTGCTCATTCGGTTAAGGCCAATTCAAAGTTCGTGCCTACCATCACTTCGACATTAAATCTGATTTTCAAAAGGGTAATATCATGTTTCAAAATCCACTTCTTGACCGACGACACTTCCTGCAACACATGTCCGCAGGAGCGGCTTTGACATTGCCGACGCTCGGTTTTCTACAGCATTTGTCAGCGAATGTGGATCAGGTTCGTAAAAATGAAAAAGCCTGTATTCTGATCTGGCTGGGTGGCGGAGCACCCACGATCGATATGTGGGACTTAAAACCTGGTTCAAAAAATGGGGGCGAATTCAAGCCGATTGCCACCAAAGGCGACCTTCAGATCTCTTCGGAACTCCCCAAGACTGCAACCGTGATGGATCGCATGAGCGTGATTCGCTCAATGAGTACACGCGAAGCCGACCATAGTCGCGGGCGCTATTATATGCATACCGCGTATGTTCCTAATCCAACGGTAGAACATCCCGATTTTGGCTCTGTCGTCAGTTATGAACTGAAACGCCCGCAACTTGAAATTCCATCATTTATCTCTATCGGTGGAGGAGGGGGGGGCGCAGGCTTTCTGGGAATGTCACATGCTCCTTTTGTTGTCGACAGTAATGGCAATATTCGGAATGCAGAAATGCGGGGTATGACCAATGATCGCCTCAATCAACGTCTTTCCATGCTTGGCGTGATTGAAGACAACTTCATCCGGTCCAATCGAGGAGATCTGCCTCAAGCTCATAAAGACATCTACATTCAGGCCAAGAATTTGCTGACATCCAAGCAGTTGGAAGCCTTCAAAGTCGATCAGGAAGATGAGAAAACGCGTGAAGCCTACGGAGACAATGCACTCGGCCGGGGAATGCTGATGGCTCGTCGACTCGTCGAGATCGGTGTGCCATTTGTTGAAGTCAATGATGGAGGATGGGATCTTCACGACGATGTCTTCAACGTCTTGAAGACACGCAAACTTCCACCTCTGGATTCGGCACTTTCTGCATTAGTCAACGACCTGACAGCACGCG
>JBGSVC010000629.1:0-3659 GCA_041753175.1 Planctomycetaceae bacterium | reverse complement strand
CACCCAGGGACCACTCTGATAAGTCGTCATCCGAAACCGACAACTCAGCTTAATCTTGATTCAAAATGGTCCGAAGCCGTCAGTAAGCCTGGAATTCGGCGACACACTGTTGATGTTGCACCGGCCCGATGATGAAAGCCAATCTCGCCCCTTGCTCTCGCTCATACCCGGAATTCTCAGCAACCCGTTGATGTTCTCAAGGGGCTGCATGCTTCCATGGATGAAATCAACAACAAACGCCCGATTTCAAGCGTTTTTGGAGTGTTGAAAACCAACACGGAGTCGATTGTCAACAGCCTGTTAGCCAACTTACACCGCCTCAACACCTTCGTCCACCCTATCTTGTACACCTCACGCAAGACTTCGTCAAGAATTCCTGTCATTTTTACTGCAACTAACCCACATTGCGTCCAACAGACCGTGGACTTTCCAAGCAGACAGACTTCTGTGTGAGTCGCACTGCGAGTAAAACCTCGCGTTTGGTCTGTTGAAAATAACACGAAGTCGATCGTCAACAGACGGCCACGCACATCGTCCTATTTTGAACCTGGAGCCTTTTCAAGGCTACTCAAACGCTCAGCAATTTGATCCCGGGAATGCAAAATCCGATCTCGAATCTCGATAGCCTTTTGCCCCTTATACACGCCAGGTACTGCAGTAAACATCGTGCGCCCCTCAATCACCACCGTCACACCGCGCAACGTTTCGCTGTCGGTCATGATGACATCACCAACGTCCAACCCATAAACCTCACTGGCCGTCAAACGGGTTTGCGCAAGCTCGACAATCAATTCCACCCCCGCGTGTGACACATTTGTTTCCAGATTCACACGCTGCTTAACGTCCATCGTCTTTTGTGTGTACGTCGACCATGTATCCGAAGATAACTTCCCGGAAAGTGGTTCAATCGTGTTATACGGTACACACAAATTCATCACGCCCCGCACATCACCCATCGTAATTTCAAAACTGATGAGCACAATCACTTCGTTCGGAGGCACAATCTGGACCAACTGTGGATTGCTTTCGATCTGAGTGACCGCCAGATTCAATTTGCAGATATTCGACCAGGTATTCTCCAAACTCTCAATGGCCAGTTTCGTGATCCGAGAAACCAATTTGAGTTCAATATCTGTCAATGGACGATTCAACAACATATTCGAAGCTGATTTCCCACCCCCCATTAAACGGTCGATAATTGGAAAAATTATCGATGGGTTCAAATCCAGTATGATGTGACCATCCAAACCCTTGGAAAACAACAAATTAAAGCACGTGGGGTTCTCAAGACTGAAGACAAACTCGCTATACGTCAATTGATCCACACTGATCAACTTGACTTCAATAATCGAACGCAGCATCCCGCTCAACGAGGCCCCAAACTCCCGGCTGAAGCCTTCGTGCAGCGCCTGAAAGGCACGCATCTGCTCTTTACTGACCCGCTCAGGTCGTTTGAAATCATAAACACTGATCTGGCGTCCGAAATCCTGCAAGCGGGGAGAAGATGAAGTCGTTGGCATCGACGGACCACCACCGCCGCCACCACCCATCCCGCCGGAGGGGTCTAATGCCGCCAGCAGCGACTCGACTTCATTTTGACTTAAAACTTCAGCCACGACTTACGCTTCCTTGCCAGTCGACACAACAATCCTTAACACCCCAACTTATAAACGATCTCCATGATTACCGAAATAGGAATTCCAAGTCGCGCCCAATACCCCGAAAATCACCACCCTACTCCCGAATCTGGCCATCGCCATACACGATATACTTGTAACTGGTTAACTCCTTGAGGCCACACGGGCCGCGGGCATGGAACTTATCTGTACTAATCCCAATCTCGGCACCAAATCCAAATTCTCCTCCATCATTAAACCGTGTGCTTGCATTCAAGATCACCGCTGCCGAATCTACCATTGCCGCGAACTGTCGCGACGCGGAAAGATCGTTTGTCACAATCGCATCCGTATGCCGTGAACCATATTCCTCAATATGCGCCACCGCTTTTTCCAGCCCGTCAACCACCTTGACCGACATCTTGAGCGCCAAATATTCCGTTCGGAAATCCTCTTCGGTCGCTGGAATGATCCCCTTAACCAATTGGCAACTTCGCTCACAACCACGCAGTTCAACCCCCTGCTCCATCAAATCTGAGGCAACCATCGGGAGAAACTGCTCCGCAATCGCAGCATCAACCAGCAATGATTCAGCCGCGTTGCACACTCCCGTCCTCTGACACTTGCTGTTGACAACAATCGAGCGCGCCTTTTCCTGGTCTGCTCGTTCATGAATATAAACATGGCAGACACCATCAAAATGCTTGATCACCGGCATCGTCGCCTCAGCTACGACTCTTTCAATCAATGATTTCCCTCCTCGGGGAATTGTCACATCGATCTGATCTCTCATCTTCAAAAAATGCCCTACCGCCTGGCGATCCGTCGTTTCTACCAGTTGCACTGCATGTTCCGGCAGTCCTGCACCTGCCAGACAGTTCTTCATGATTTTATAAAAGGCCAGATTCGTATGGATCGCCTCTTTGCCCCCACGCAAAATCACCGCATTCCCACTTTTCACACACAAAGCCGCTGCATCCACCGTCACATTCGGACGCGATTCATAGATAAAAAACACCACCCCCAAAGGAACTCGAACCTTTGTCACCAACAACCCATTCGGACGGACATTCGCCTCGATAATCTCTCCCATCGGATCTGGCAGAGTCATGATTCCTTCCAAAGATTTGATGATGCTCGCCATGCGAGACGGTGTCAGCGTCAACCGGTCTATCATCGACTCCGAAAGCCCAAAGGAGGGTGCCTTTTCCAAATCCAGCTTATTGGCAGCCAGCAATTCTTCCTGCTTGTCTTTGATCGCACGAATACACGCCAACAGCCATTTTAACTTTTGACCACCCTGCGATATTCTCAACTCGCGCGAAGCCAACACCGCTCGTTCAGCCATCGCCTGCGTGTACTGTGCAATCTCCGTTATTTCCGACATGTCTTGTTCCTGCGACTCTCTATTGCTCTTTTGGTCCACATACTTCTCAACTTGACACGGGATCAAGGGTTGCAGAAATGATATTCCCGATGTGATATCTATCGTCTTCTCATCAGAAAGACCTGATCATGCCCACTTAAATCAGGCAAAAAAAGCCTTTTAAGGCCCTTTTCTCAGATCCCCCCCAAGACGGTTGCCTTACCGACCCGACCAATCCCCAAAAAGTAAGCGGCTAATCGCAAAGATATCTTCTTCTGCGACGCAATTTCCCAAATCGATTCAAAACTCTCCAGCATGATACGGTCCATTTCGTTTCGAACTCGGTCCAATTCCCACTTAAAATACTGCTGATTCTGAACCCATTCAAAATAGCTCACAGTCACTCCCCCCGCATTAACCAGAATGTCAGGCATCACCAGCTTGCCCTGTTTCTCGAAGTATTGGTCTGCCAGAGGTGTCGTCGGATTATTGGCCGCCTCAATAATGTAATCTGCACGAATATCTTTCATATTACTTTCATTGAGCACACCTCCCAGCGCAGCAGGCACCAGCACATCTACCTCCATCGTCAACAACGAAGGATTATCAATCGGTTCACTCTCTGGAAAACCCGACACACTCCCATTCTTCTGTACATACTCCAACAAAGCCGGAAT